>CAZGMU010000236.1:3484-7678 GCA_964526975.1 uncultured Planctomycetaceae bacterium | reverse complement strand
GGTGATCGACGAGAACAAGCGAGCGGTTAATCGCCTCGACCGCGAAGCCCAGGCGGCGGATCGGAGGGCTGCGATATGACGCTGTTGCTCGAACATTGGCGTCCAGTCGTCGAGTACGAGGGGCTTTATGAAGTCTCGAATGTCGGCGTGGTTCGCAGCCTTGGCCGCACGATTAGGCGGAGCGACGGCCGCGTTCAGACGAAGCTTCCCAGGGTGGTAAAGCAATGTGATTTTGGGACCGGCTATTTGTCCGTTCGCCTGTTCGACCGCGATGGCCGGAAGGTCGCGGTTGGTGTTCAGCGTGTGGTTCTCGCTGCGTTCGTTGGGCCCTGTCCGGATGGCTGCGAAGCCTGCCACAACAATGGCAACCGCGCGGATTGCCGGGCAAGCAATCTGCGTTGGGACACGCATGTAAACAACTGCGCTGATCGTGTTGCGCACGGCACGCACACGATGGGCGAGAACAACGGGCATTGCAAATTGACGGTTGCGGACGTTCGCCTGATCCGCGAGACGTACATCCCAAGGCATCCGACGCGCTCGGCTGCTGCTCTTGCTCGAAAATTCGGTATCACAAAAACCCACGTAACGTACATCGTCAAGCGGAAAAACTGGACGCACGTTGCTTAGCATTTCGGGAGAAATTTTTATGCTTATGACGGATTTGAGCACCGAATGCCCCGAGCCGGGCGTTTACGAAAACGTGAGCTTCGACGAATACAACGGCTGGCGTGCGCTCAGCAATTCCGCACTCACCCTGCTGGACAAGTCGCCGCGACACTACGCCGAAGGCGAGCGAAGTGAACCGACCGAGGCGATGCGTATTGGCGAGTTGGCCCACTGCGGCGTCTTCGAGCCGTCGGCGGTTGCTGAACGGTACGTAATAATGCCACCGTTCGAACTCGACCCCCACAATTGCACCGATAGCGGCGCCCCGTCCGACAAGAAAACGACTAAGTGGTATCGCGCGAGGGTGCGTGAGTTTGAAGATGCCTACGCGGGCCGCGAAATCGTCCCCCGTGCAATTTACGAGCAGGTTATATCGCTCGTTCGGGAGCTATCGCGCAACGAACGAGCCAACATGCTGCTGAACGATGAGGGGCCTGTTGAGTTGTGCCTCGTCTGGGACGAACAGGTCAACGGCTTTGATGAGCCGGTCCGCTTCAAGGGCCGAATCGACAAGGTAGCGATCCGCACGGGCGCAATCGTGGACCTCAAAAAATGCCCCGACGTCACCGACTTCAATAAGGTCATCGCGAACCGCAAGCTGCATCGCCAAATGGCTGCCTACCAGCGTGGCTGGGCCGCACTGCACAACGGCGAACTGCTGACGCCGTGGCTGATCGCGCACGAAACGACGGCGCCGATTTCCGTTGTCGCAGCGCCGCTCTCGGACGTATCGATCATGGAGGGCGAAGAGCAGTTTGATCGGCTGCTCGCTCGCTACTGCGAGTGCCGCGCAGCCGATGCGTGGCCGGGAGTCCCGAACCCGCCGGCTTGGGAATTACCAGAGTGGGCGATTTCGCCCGTCACCATGTTCGCCGGTAGCGGCGAGAAAGTTGAGGTCTAGCTATGGCATCCAAGAATCCGATTGAGCGTCCCGACGCCAGCGCGATCACTCGCGTTGTTGATCTTTGTCCGTCGCCGCATTTGTCTAGTGAAGACTTGCTTGGTCCCGACGGCGAGTATTTCGAACTCGACCTGACGATCAAGTCGTGGGACTTCCATCCGGTAGGCGTCGACGAAGAAATCAAGGGCGTCATTTATTTCGAGGAGCGAAAGCGCGGCCTCGTGATCAATCGAGGCAACGCGAAGATGCTCGCGAAGTTGCACGGCAACAGCCTGAGCGACCTCAAGGGCAAGAGGATCACGCTGTACGTCAACCCGGACGTCCAGTATCCGGGCGGCCAACGAGGACCGGGACTGCGCATTAAGTCGAAGGTACCAGTTGGAGCTGCTACTAGCAGCGATCTGAGACAGAAGCAAACCGCGTAAGAAACCATCGGGCTCGCGACTGATCCTCGCTTAGACCAGCCGGACGCTCGTGGTCGCAACACCACCACGTCGGCCGGCTGGTCGGCCCGTTGAAACAGCAAATGATAACTCCATCAATTCGACAGCGCCGCCAACTGAAACGCTGGGCGAAGGGCAAGCTGATCAAGGTGCGAGAGATCAAAGAGTTTATGGAGCTTGGTTGGATCGGTTACGGCGACAGGCGAATGCCCGGCGCCTTCGAAACTTTTTACTACCTAACAATCGCTGGCCGTGAAGTGATCGGCAAAAACACGCAGGTGCGATGCCGCGAGGAAGTCCAATCATCTTGAACTAGGAAAGGATTTGTAATGCCAAACATCAATCTGCTCACCGGTAAGATTCGGCTACTGAAAGCGGACGGCGTGCTGCTCTCGAACTCGCTAGCGCTAGTCGATTGCCTCGTCGAAAACTTCGAGGAAGTGTTTGGTGACGAGGAGACCGACGCGAACGCCGCGCTGGCCGAGTCGCTGGAGAAGGTCCGCGATCCACTCGCCGTCATCACCGCTGCGGTCCAGGCTCGCATCAAGACGGCGAAGCCGAAAGCGGAAGTCGAAACGAAAGGAAGTTAAATCATGCGAGAGCTGAACCCGGTAATTTTCAATACGATCCCCAAGCCGATCCCAATGACGGCTAGGGAGCTCGGCTGCCAACTCGCTTGTGACAGTTGCGACAAGCAGGCGTCGATCCTTTGCCAGTGGCAGAAGGAGATTGAATCGTGGCGAACCGACGGAAAAGTCGGCGGTTCGTGGCCGATGCAATGCCGGATGATCGCCGAACAGATGACAAACGCGGAATGCGCTGGCGTGGCAAGCATGCTCGACACATTGGTTGAGCACTTGAATGCCATACCTCGCGAGCGCAACCAGCAACAAGCGGAGTCAGTCGCTCCAGCTTAGGAACATCCGAGCCACGGATTGAAGGATCGATGGCCAGAACAATTTCATTCATCGTGCCAGCACTCCCCGTTGCGCAGCCGCGCCAGCGCCACCGAGTCATTACGACCGGCGGTCGATCCTTCGCATCCAACTACACGCCGAAGAATTCGCCGGTAAACGCCTACAAGGCGGCCGTGCAACTGGCGGCCGCATCGGCTTATTCGGGTGGACCGCATGACGGCCCGGTGCGACTGGAAGCCGACTTCATCTTTCCGCGCCCTTCTGCGATGCGCTGGAAGACCAAGCCAATGCCGCGCGTTCGCCATTGCGGCAAGCCCGATATGGACAACTTGATCAAGTCGCTCACTGACGCGCTCAACGGACTCGTGTTCACGGATGATTCGAGGATTTACGAGGCGGTTGCGCATAAACTGATCGCCGCCGGCGACGAGCAACCGCACGTCAAGGTCACGATTTTCATGGAGGAATTCACATGACAAAAATGGCACAAACCAACCAGATCACTCGTCAAAAACAGCAATGGGAAGTCGCGATCGATAAGGCCCTGGAAATCGTCCAAATGATCGACGAGGACGTTAGCGAAGAGGCCTGGACGCAGGCGGAAGACTTTTTCGACAGCATCCGGAACCGATGCAGTGACATCATCGACACGATCGAACGGACGCGGACCGTCACGGGCAAACAAGCGAAAGCGCTGATCGGCTGGCACAACGGCGTTAGCGCGTGGATTAAATAGTGGCGACTCGCCGCAATCAATTTGCCAGAACGGCAGAAAGTAGAGGTGTCCAATTTGCGATTTTGCTAGTTTTTTTGTCCACGATAAGGCGGCGAAGCTGCCTATCGAACAGCGGTACTTGATCGGCGACCTCCGCAGTCACAGCAAGAGCATGGAATTGCTCGGAGTGGCTTACGGGAACCCCGATTGCTGGCGCGAAGCGGAGTGGACCGGCAACGATGCTCGCAGCTTGTCGATCCGCGCTAACGGCAGTTCCAGCGAACTGCTGTCGATTGTGCTGTCTGACTTTCCAACTCGCGATGCGTTCTTGGCGTACGCCCTCGAAAGGCTGCCCGACGGCCTGAGCACGTTGGACCTGAGCTACGCGACCGTGCCCGAGAAGATCAAGCTGCCCGACGGCCTGAGCACGTTGTACCTGCGCTACGCGACCGTGCCCGAGAAGATCAAGCTGCCCGACGGCCTGAGCACGTTGGACCTGCGCTACGCGACCGTGCCCGAGAAGATCAAGCTGCCCGACGGCCTGAGCAC
>CAZGMU010000236.1:0-3250 GCA_964526975.1 uncultured Planctomycetaceae bacterium | reverse complement strand
CGCGACCGTGCCCGAGAAGATCAAGCTGCCCGACGGCCTGAGCACGTTGTACCTGAGCGGAACGCGTGGCGCCAACAAACTTGAAATTCCAAAGGACATCAAAGTCTATCGATAGGTTCATTCCGATTTCTTTTACCCACAATCATTAGGAGCAACCAGCATGGTAGCCACACTACATCGGCCGGAGACGGCCGCGGCGAACGAAACCGATTCGCAGCACGAAGAGAACGGTGTACACGAAGCGCAGCAAAACGCCGAAGATCAATCGGCAAACGATTCGACCGGCAGCGCCGCGTCGACCGAGCCCCCTGCCCCGTCGCCGGACGAACTGAAACGCGCGCACTACGAAGAGATCGTGGCGCTTGGCAAACGAGTCGAAGAGGCCAAGCGTGGTTGGGACTCGCTTAAAGTCGAAACGACCGAGGCGAAAAAAGAGTACGAGGGTTTGCTCGCGGCCTATCTGAGGCTGACGCGCCGTGACCCGATGCAGCGAACCTTGTTGGTCGAGCCGCACGCCGAGCTGGAAAACCCGCCCGTTGTCGACGACTCGTGGCGCAAGCTGGAAATTACCGTTCTCGACCTCGCGCCGGCCGCTGTCGACAAGCTATTTCAGGCCGGAGTCATGACGCTGGGCGACCTGCAAGATTACTGGCAGAGCGGCAAGCAGCTTTGCGACATCAAGGGCATCGGCGAAGCGTCCGACACGGCGATCCGCGATGCGTTCAGCACTTACGGCGTCGAGCATTCCGAGATATTCGGTGAGGCGCCACTCGCGGAAGGCGAGGGCGACGCTGAGCCGGAAGACGAAGAGGACGACGACAGCGACGACGAGGAGTCGGAAGACTGATCGACTGTTGTTTTGCTGCTCCGGCAGCGTGGCTTGCACGTCGCGCCCGCCGGAGCTTATTTGATTCCTTTCTACCTTTGATCCGCTCGACCAATGGCACGGAAGCCGGACCCGCGAAATCGACAGATTGACTTTCCGGCGATCGAAGCCGACGCCCGCGCGGCGTACATCGAACGCAACAATGAGCTGCGATCCAAGCTACGCAGCATTGAGTTTAGCTTGACCGGCCTCTCCCGCCGTCGCTGGGAGCACGTTATCGAAACCGTCATGTCCATTTGGTCGCACACACCCGCCGGCGCCACCTCCACCAAGACCGCGAAGGCTACCACACGCCTCGCGGCAACCAGCCGGCTTTCGGTCGACCAATTCAAGCGCGCCCGTCGCGACGCGCGAGCGCTCGGTCTAATTGTGACCGCCCGATCCTACACCGGATCGGTTCGCGAGTCGGACCAAGCGCAAGTTGACATGAGCGTGATCGATCGGTTCCTCGCGGAAACCCAATCACTCAAGTGGCGTAAGCCTGCAACTGCCCCCTACTGCCCCCTACTGCCCCCAAGTGCCCGCAACACTAAGGAAGATTACATGCGCGCGTCTAAAGATTTACATAATAACACTTCCTCCTCCTCTGTGGCCGAAGCAAAAACCGAGGTGGAGGAGGTGGAAGTTTTTTTAAGAAAAGTTCGGGAGAAGCTGCCGGCGCCGTTGAAGCTACCGGAGGCAGTACGGCAAGCGATCGCGAATGGCTGCACGATCGAACAGCTACGGGAGCGAGCGGCATGGTTCCAAAAACACCAATTGGAGTGGGGGAGCGAACATCGTCCCGGCGTACTGTTCGTCGGACTGTCACAAGCCACGCCAGACATGACGGCCGATCAGGGATGGCCCTATCGGCGATAAGGACCGGGAAATGAAAACCGAACAGGAAATCCGCAAGCACCGCAACAACTTGGTGTTGCTGAATTGCCAGCCGTGTGGCTGCGGAGCAACGTCCCATGCAGACGAATGCCGGGAAGCTCAGTTGATGATCTCGATGGAAATCCTTGCCCTGAGCTGGGTGCTGGGCGAACGGGACGAATACGACGAGTCGGTTGCCGCACTGAATCGTAACGCAAAGCAGTTTGCCCGCATGGGGTGAGTCGTGGCGAAACCAGCATCCAATCCGTATGCCGAGCGAGCTACCGCCGTAGACCCCAGCGCCCGGCGCTGCTGGCCGCAGTGTTACCCGGAAGACTGGATCGACAACGCGCAGCAGTCGCAACAGGGATTGATTCGGACGAGTTGCCGCAAGTGCGGCCGATTCATCGGCTACCGGCCGGTGGCATCGAGGAAGGCGAAATGAGCGGCGCAGGATGATCACGGAACGCGACAACACGAACCACGGCACGTCAACGGTAATCGAAGCTGTGGCTGCCCCGTGCGATTGCAGCGATTACGTGACCACAACGATTGTCGAGCCAAGCCCCTATCGTTGGCCAAGCTACGTTGAAGCCGGATGCACCGTTGAAGGAATGTATGTCGCAACCAGTGGGCAGCGCCCGCGTCAGTTGGAATCAGGCTATGGCTAACGATGCATGCTGCTCAACCCATCACACCTGCCCCGCCGGCGGCGGAGTCCGCCGGCGGGGACTTCTTGCCGGAAATTGAAATCAAATGAAGCCAGTTCAGTTAATTTTCGAGCTGCTCAAGCAGTGGCCCTGTGAGCGGACCAAGTGTCAAAAATCGGCGGCGTTCAAGTCGACGTTAGATGCGACATACAGGCTACTGAGAGAGGAGCTTGGCCGGCTGGGCGTTAATCGCGCCGTCGTCCAGGCTGAATGCGGTTATGAGGCGATTCGCAATGATGGAATGCTGAGCGCTCGCGCGAACATTCGCCCTGCGATTATCGTGTCATTCACGATTCCCGCGAAGGGCAATCAGCCAGAGCGCAGCTTGAGCTACCCGTGTGACACGTTCAGTTACTTTGGCGACAACTTACGCGCGATAGCGCTCGCGCTAGAGTCGCTGCGCAAGATCGACCGCTACGGAGTGACCCGTGATGGTGAGCAATACAAGGGCTGGCAGCAGTTGCCGAGTCCGAACGGTGACCATTGGACTAAAGAGGATGCGCTGAGTTTCCTGCGTGGCATCCTGGGGCCCGAACTGTTCGCAGTGTTCAAAAACGACGGTGGGCAACTAGTACGACGTGCCGAGATCAAGACACACCCCGACCGTGGCGGCAACCCGGACGACTTCAAAAAGGTCCAGCAAGCGCGAAAGCTGCTACTAGGTTAACGATGAACATTGATACCAAGTACGTCAATCCGATCGACTACCACCTAGCTTGCAACGGTCCGCCGTTGCTGGCGGAGGAAGCGCGCGAGCGGCTGGGCATCGAGCCAGAAAGCGCGGCCGACGAATTCGACG
>CAZGMU010000235.1:4916-7739 GCA_964526975.1 uncultured Planctomycetaceae bacterium | reverse complement strand
GAAAAATCCGCCTGCTGACTGGGAGCCGGTTGTCGCCGTGATGCGGAATCAGCCATGAAACAAGCCAAAATGCCCGCGGGGGCTCGCGGCGGTGAATTGCTAAGAATCCGACGTGATGGGCAAAAAAGCGTCAGCCAGGCCGTCGTCGAAATTGAAAACGTTGTCGAAATCTTCGCGGCGGTCGTTGTCGGTTTTCTTCATCTGACCAATATCGATCAGGTTGAAGACGATCTCACCAAAGTCGCCGGTCGCGTGAACACCCCACTCGTTGAGCACGTTCTTCGAGAGCATGCCGTACTGCTGCACGGCGTATTGGCGGATGGCTTCGCAGAGCTGCTGGCCGGTGATGTGCTTCTCTTCGTCGACCTCGGGATCGGCGCCGCGCATGCCGCCCATGTTGAGCTGCTCCTGCGCGTAGCGGAGGGCCTCGAAAACGAAGAAGTAAGCGTCGCGGTGATAACGGCGGTCGCGTCGCAACAATTCGGCCAACGGATGATCTGGATCTATCATGCTTCCATTGTCGACCAAACTTCTGGTTTAGGCAACCATGCGTAAAAAAACCGGGGGAGGCGCTAGGATCATCGAGCGGCGTGACGGGAAATCACGATGGGCGAAAGTTGCCCGTCTGGCATTGACAAATCACTCGTCGGATGGTGTTTCGTCGCCGTCGTTTTGCTGCGAGTCTTCCCGCAGCGCAGTGTCTTCCAGTCCGGCTAGCTCGGGCGGCAGAGTCTCTGGAGAGATTTCGTCTGCCTGCTCATCTGCCGTGGCAGCCGGCTGGGGATCGCGCCGTTTGTACTCGCGTTTTAAGACCGTGAGCACATCGGCGGCATCGATGACGATTCGCCGCATGTCTTCGGTTTCGACCAGCACTTGGCCGGCGAGGATTTCTTGCGCCAGCACCCGCGCGCGGCCTTTATTCGTGACGATATCGGCCCCGATGGGAGGCAGCTCGCGCTGCAGGTCTTGATACGTGTCGTACTCATAGCGCAGGCAACATTTGAGTCGCCCACAGCGGCCGGAAATCTTGCTGGGATCGAGCGTTGCCCGCTGCAGCTTGGCCATTTTCATCGAGACCGGCGGCATCTCGCTGAGATGCGTATTGCAGCATACCGGCTTGCCGCAATCGCCATAGTCGGCCAGTAGCTTGGCCTCGTCGCGAACGCCGATTTGGCGCATTTCGATTCGTGTTTGGAACTCGGTTGCTAGCGCTTTCACGAGCTCGCGAAAGTCGATGCGATCTTCTGCCAGGTAATAGATGACCACTCGCTCACCGCCATACAAGTGCTCGACGTCGACCAGCTTCATTTCGAGCGAAAGTTTCTTGATCTCGCGCTGGCAGATTTCGTATTCGCGTCGCTCCTGCTCGAACATCTTGCGCAAGTCGCGGACATCGTCTCCGTTGGCCTTGCGAACGATCTGGCCTTGCTTGGCGTCTTTGATCGAAGCGACGGCTTCGTCGGAGGCTTCGCAAAGGACTTCGCCCGACTCCAGGCCGCGGCTGGTGCGGGCGATGACCTGATCGCCGCGCAGATACGTATCGCGGCCTCGTGGCGAAAAGACACCGAGGTTGCGCATGACTCCGTGGCGGACGATATAGCGAGGCATTTCAAGTTGGGAGTGTGGAGTTGGGAATGCGGAATGAAAGCAGGTTATAAAAGAGTATAGTGCGTTAGTGACGAAAACCCTACAGGAGATAGGATTCACCACGGAGACACAGAGGGCACGGAGAAGAAGTTATCCGCAGATGAACGCAGATAGACGCAGATTAAAGTATAGAGTAATTATTCTCCTTGAATTGAATCTGTGTGCATCTGCGTTCATCTGCGGATAAAAATTGTCTTCTCCGTGTTCTCTGTGTCTCCGTGGTGAATCCTAAAATGGGGAAGTTGTTGTTGAATCGTCCCTTACAGTGCTGGGCTGCGCCAGGCGATTTCGCCGGTTTCGGGGCGCCAGTCGAGGCCGAAGTAGCCCCAGGTTCGTATGCCAGCGGTGCCTTCGCTGAGAGTCTTCGGTTCGAGGATCATCAGATCGGGGTAGACGACGCCGGATACAAACCAGCGGAGCCGATTCGTGAGCCGCATGCCGGCCGGGCCGGTGCCGGCGACGACGCCGACCGTTGCCGTGTCGCTGCCGGGGCGTGGGCGAACGGTGACGACGGCCAGGTTGTCGCCCGTTTCGGTGCGCGTGCCAACGCGGACATGACCGCGGCGAACCTCGACGGGGGAGGTTGCCATCAATTGCGGCCACGCGCTGTTCGTATCAGCGTTGCCGTACAAGATCACATTGCGATCGGTCTCGCTATTGAAATCGAATCGCGTATCGGGCAGGACTTCGAGCGTGCCGCCAGCGCGATAGTAAAATGTCTCGGCGTCGTAGCGGGCTTTGGCGGCCGCCCAGGCGTTCTCCTCCTCGTTTCCCGTGGTTCCGTAGACGAGAATCACGCGATTGTTGAATGCTGAGTTGAACGTGCCGTAGCGCGCGGGGCGCTTCAGGCTCGCTGCAGGCGCGTCGGCAACGGTCCAGTCGTTGCCTTGCCGCTCGAACCACAGCTTGTGGGTGTCGGGAGAAGGATTCAGCCAGTTGAGCGACTGACCATCCAGCGTCACGTCGACCGGCTGGCCCGATGTGAGGTGGCTGGTATCGATTGCTAGTCGAGCGACGTTCGCGGTATTGCCGACGAACGTGCGAGTCTCGGTGTTTTGACGAATGGTGACATGGCTTGGCTCGAGCTGCTCTTGTTGTGCTTCGATGCTGACCCAGTCGCACTTGGACGAAACAGCCGGATTGGCGGTCGCGAAATCGACCACGGCCTGCTCGGCG
>CAZGMU010000235.1:3935-4906 GCA_964526975.1 uncultured Planctomycetaceae bacterium | reverse complement strand
TTCAAGAACTCCATCATTCGTGGCCAATCGCAACATTCGTTGCCCCACCAATGATCCGCGGCCGGTTGCTCGAAGTAGGCGAAGTTGGGGTGAAAGGCGGCGAGCCGCGTGCGCATGAAACGGGCCTGCGCGATTGGCACGGTTTGGTCCGCGCCGCCATGCAGCAAATACACGCCGCAGTTTGCCAGATTCGTGAGTTGCTTGAGCGTGTCGCTCGCGGAGTAGCCGCGAAGGAGCAGGGCCTCGATATTGCTGGGAGTTTCCATCGACGGCATACCGCCGCCGTACGACCAGTAGCTGATCCAGCCGGAGCTGGGACCGATGGCCGCGAAGCGGTCGGGGAACGTCGTGCCGATGTGCCACGCGCCGTGGCCGCCCATCGAATGGCCGGTGAGATACGTTCGATTGGCATCGAACTGATAATGCTCGCGAGCGTCTGCAAGTGCTTCGAAGACATCGTCGCGCGACCACGACTCCCAGTCGAAGCCGTATGGACGGCGGCCTTGCGGCGCGACGACATGGGCCCAAGGCTTTGCGCTGATTTGTTGGATGTGCTCGTCGCACGACATGCCCGCGCCGTGGAGCGAAACAATAAGGCCGAGATCCGACTTGCTTGGCTTGGCAACCGTATCGGTCGTTGCCGGGCGAACAGCGTACGATTGGATGCTGCCATCGATGTTGCTGCGGAACGTGCGCGAGTGAACGTCGCGTGGGCCCACACGTTTCAGCACGATATCGGCTTCGGCCAGCGGCTTGGACTTGTCGTTTTTCGGATCGCTGCCAGGCGCTTGCGTAGTGCCGAGGAGTCGAATGTGGAACGACGGTTGTTTGTTCGATCCGTCGCCATCCGTGGGGACTTGAAAGGGAACTTTGAGAACAGAAAGTGGCGCGATTGCGGCGATGCGCGTAGGGCGTGGCTCGCCACCTGGCGGGCCGCATTCGATTCGGGCGCCGTTGATCCAATCGCGCGT
>CAZGMU010000235.1:0-3925 GCA_964526975.1 uncultured Planctomycetaceae bacterium | reverse complement strand
GGCATTGATCACCGGCACAGCGGCCCACACCCAACCAGGCTTCGTCTCGCCCTCGACGAGTGTTGGCAACGTTTGGTCCTGGCTATCGATGAAAATTGGTTTGTCGGGAGGCGCAGTGAGTCGAGCCTTGAGCTTATCGGCCCCAAGATGAAACAGCAGCGTGTTCTTGCCTTTTTTGATCAGCACGGGTAGCCGCAACCAACCGGTGTTGTAGGGATCGCCCGTGTGTGGCTCGCCGTTGACGTAGACCATCGCGTGACCTGCGGCTTCGAGCAGCATGACACGCTCTTCGGGCGAGTCGAACGTGGCGTAGGCATAGCCGCCGCGGATCTTTTGCGTATCGAGCGAGCCGTCGTCGCCCGGTTTCACGGCGTTCCACATGCTGAGCTTGCCATCGGGCGACTTCAGCGTGGCGCCGGGCGTCGGTTCTTTCCACGTGCCGGTAACGAGCTGCGCTTCAACCGCATCGCGCTGCAGGGGCAACCGGCCGTATTGACCGACGGCGGGCAGCACGAGGTACTCGCTTGGAGTTATCGTCGCAGATGGATCGGGCGAAGCCGGTTTCGGCTCATCCGCCAACGATGTCAGCGCAAGGACAACGACTAGCCAGATTCCGCTGAAATACCAATGATGTTGCCTCATGCCGCCGATTGTAGGCCGGGGAGCGGACTAACAAAAGGCTGTGGTCAGCGAACCTGTTGTGATTGGAATCGTAACCCATAGTGCCATGGCGGAAGATCGATGGTGTTGCCCACGGAATGCAACCGAGCTTTCGTCGCCCAACTGCAAATCTGCTCCGGTCGAGGTCGAATGCTGAGATCGGGGCCACGGGGAGTGTCGCCATAGCGCCAATGAATCACGAGGACTTCGCCACCGGGGCGCAGGACCCCAGCCGCCAGGCGCAGTAGTTCGACCGGTTGCTCGCAATGCAGGATGTTGAAGAGCAGCACTGCATCGACTTCAATGCCGAAACCTTCGTGTGCAACGTCACGCTGCTCGCAGGCGATTCGCAGGCCAGCCCCACGGTTGCGCGTGCGGGCGAGCATGGCGGGATCGACGTCAAAAGTATAAAGCGTGCCGCTGATGGCCTTGGCAACAGGAATCGAGAACGTGCCGTAACCGCAACCTAATTCCGCAACATCGCGGAAGCGTTCGATGCCGAGTCGCGACAGGATCAACGGCACGTCGAAGAGCGATTCCCAGTAGTCTTCGTCCGGCATTCCGCTATCGCGCACCTTCATCTTTCGCCTGCTTGAATCCAGCTTTGATCAGCTCCTCGTAGCCCGGCTTGAGCGCGCGAACGATGTATCCTTCGCGCTCCAGAACGATGCCCGCTTGCTTGGCACGCATGCCGACGACGCAAAAGGTGTAGAGAATCTTCTTGTCTTTTTTGGGAGGCAGCGTTTTCTCCACCTTCTGCGAATCGTAGCTATGTTTCTGCAGCGAAGTAACCGGCAGGAAAATCGAACCTTCGAGATGCCCTTTGCTCCACTCCTCTTGGCTGCGCACGTCGACCAGCACTGCCTTTCCATCGGCAACGTTTTTTTGCACTGCATCGAGTTTGTCGTTGGTGAACTCGATATTCGACCTCGGTGAGTTCACCGCCAGGAGCAGGAGAAACATCAATAGAGCTGACATGGCTTGGTTCTCGACTAGATTGACTTTACGCCTTAGCGCCTCTGCGTGAGATCTTTTTAAGGTTAACGGCGTATCGCGCCAACCGGAATCCCAAGCGGCCCCAATTACAGCCATTTTCCAATTCATGTGACCACAGAGGACACAGCGTTCACGGAGGGGCTTTGGGGATATGGCTTTCCCTTACTAGCTCTCCGTGGTCTCTGTGCCCTCTGGGGCTATTTATTAAGATGAATGGCTCGAGTGGTTATAGTTATGATCTATCGACCGATTCCGATTCCCCTTTTTGGGCCGCCTTACTGGATTACCAATGAACTGGATCTCATGGGCACTGCTGTCTGCAGTATTTGCGGCCGCTACCGCTATACTCGCGAAGATTGGCGTAGCGGGAGTTGATTCGAACCTCGCGACGGCCGTTCGGACTTCAGTCGTTGTAGTTTTCACCTGGGCCCTCGCTGCGCCACTTGTGAATCTCGGTGAACTTCAAAAGTTTTCAACGCGCACGTGGACGTTTCTTGTCCTCTCTGGCGTGGCGACTGGAATGTCATGGCTGTGTTACTTTCGCGCGCTTCAACTAGGCGAAGCGTCGCGAGTGGCTCCTCTCGATAAACTGAGCGTGCTTTTCGTGATTGTTTTTGCAGCATTCTTCCTTCAGGAGAAAATTACGTGGCATCAAGTCGTTGGAGGAAGCTTGATTGCGAGCGGAGCCGTAATCTTGGCCTGGAAGTAGACCTGCGTTACTGACGAAGGATGGGCTCACGCAGAGGCGCGAAGGCGCAGAGTAAGGAATTGAACCACGAAGGACACAAAGATCACGAAGAAGAAATAAAGCTGGTCTTTTTACAGCCCCTTCCAAAAAACCTTTGTGCCCTTCGTGCCCTTCGTGGCTTTGTGGTTCTATTTATTCTTACTCTGCGCCTTCGCGCCTTTGCGTGAGACTTTTCAAGGTTGACGGCGTACAGCAGCACCCGCAACGCGCTCGTTCACAACTTCAAACACGTTCATTCAACATGAGCAATACGCTGTAACCCAATTGACCACGTTGCCGTTACGGAACGCCGTTAAGCCATGGTGGCAAATAAGGCTTTCATGGTTTTCGCTTCGACGGCTGTTGAACAAAACAGCGTCTTGCAAGTGCCCCCGGCATGATTCGAACATGCGACCAATGGTTTAGGAAACCACTGCTCTATCCCCTGAGCTACGAGGGCGAAATGGCTTAAAAGTAAGCTGTTTTATCGGTATTATAAAACCGCTAGCCTGTAGTGTAATACCAACTGGTCTTCAACAATGCCCTGCCCGGTGTGTCAGCCAGGCAAGGCGATGCACCTAATCCATAGAAAAAGGTGCGCCATAAGCAGGCATTCTACCCGCAAGGGCGGCAGCCGCAAAACCGGCGGCGATGCAGCCACCGACTACGATCAGTATAGGCCAATCGTCGAAAGCCCTGGATGCGGCGGATGTGGCGATGGCAAGCTGATGGTGACGAAGCGGGAGCCGAGAAAGCTCGAACGGCTCGCCACTGATACGCCGCTTCCGGCTCCGGGTGACGAGCATTAAGCACGCAGTCAAGCGTTTGGTCGTCGTAGTCTCACTTGGCAAAATGCTATTGTCATTAAGAGCAAAGACAGAGAAGACGGTTCTGGTATTGTCGAGAGAACGCTCCCAGTACCACTACCCACCGTCATCCCTTCGTTCTTACGCCAAATAACATAGTCGCCAGAATCAATCACTCCATTGCCGTTGCCATCTGCCGCCAAATTTGATGAGCCAAAGCTATTCCGCCAAATTGTATAGTCTTCCGGCCCTACCGTTCCATCTCCGCTATAGTCTCCCAAGTCTTTTGGATTAGGCGGTGCAGATGCCATCCACCACGCAAGAGCATCATGTGGTCCACTGCCGAATAGCGGGTCTGAGCTTTGGGCCCATATCTCATATTGCCCACTATTTGGTAATTTCGCGAAGATATGCTCAACAGACGAATCTTGAGGGCCTGCCGTGGAAGATGCTTTCCATGTAGCGGTCTCAAGATCGGTTGTTCCAGCGGGTACTACGTGAAGATCAAGGTTGTCCATAAAAAACAAGCTGAAGGTGTCACGAGGAGTTGAACCTACCTCAGCATCGAACTCGCCGTTGTTGTTCCAGTCGTCACTTAAGCTCATTATGCGATCCCAGGCAAGGGTGACGGAAACGTATTGGCCAGCCGCTAAGGTGCCTTGAACCAAATACTTATTAAATCTGAGTGTTTGCAAAACGCTAATTCAATCCCAGTTGGGCGATAACGTGTTGCGGT
>CAZGMU010000234.1:3238-7766 GCA_964526975.1 uncultured Planctomycetaceae bacterium | reverse complement strand
TCGGCCACCAATCGGAGTAGACCGGCGGCACAAACACATACGGTTCATCAATCACAACTCGTTGCATAGCACGTAGATCAGGCTTCGCCTGACATCCCTGGATCGCTTCAGCCTTAAACTTTCCCTAACCCGTACAATCTAACCGTGCTGCGATAGCATACTCAACCACGTCACCATCTGCCCAGAGGAATGCGACGCCGCGCTGGCCGTGTGTCGATGTAAATCGTACGCCATGGCCAAAAAAGAAATCAAACCCCGCCGGCTCGCTGCCGCCGAAGACGCCGCCAAGTGGCGGGAAGCGTTCGTTCGCTATCTGCGCAGCGAATGTCATCTGGCCGAAAACAGCGTCGTTGCCTACGAACGCGATCTTTGCCACTTTTTCGATTGGCTTCGCGGCCGGCGGATCGCCAGCTTAAGCATCTCCGAGCTGGCTGACTATCCCGCTTGGCTCACGGCCCAGCAGTTGGCTCCCGCGTCGATCAGCCGCCACACGGTTTCGCTCAAAGTTTTCTTTCGCTACCTTCAACTCGAAGGCGTGCTCGCCGACAACCAGGCCGAGTTGCTCGGCACACAAAAGCTCTGGGAGCGCGTGCCGACCGTACTCTCTCAAAGTGAAATCGAAGCGTTGCTTACTGCCCCCAAGCCGCCGCGGCCTTGGTGGCGTCGCGACCGCGCGATACTTGAACTCCTTTACGCCACGGGCTGCCGTGTCTCCGAGCTATCGATCATGCGCCCGCGCGACGTGCATCTCAACGAGCGATTCTGCCAATGCCACGGCAAAGGCGACAAGCAACGCGTCGTCCCGCTCGGCCGGCAGGCCGTTGCCGCGATCGAAAACTACTTGCAACATGAGCGCGAAAAGCTGGCCGCGCGACGTGATCCGCCATCGCAGTTCCTCTTGCTCTCCTCGCGTGGTGGCCGGCTGCTTCGCGAGCGAGTTTGGGAGCTCATCAAGCTCTATGCCAAACAAGCCGGCGTCAACAGCGACTTGAGCCCCCACTCGCTGCGTCATACATTCGCCACGCACCTACTTGCCGGCGGCGCCGATCTTCGCCAAGTCCAAGAAATGCTCGGCCACGCGAGCATCGCCACGACGCAAATCTACACCCATGTCGACCACACGCGGCTCAAGAAGGTTCACGACGCGTTCCACCCGCGAGCGTAGCCGTGGAGCAGACATTCCTGTCTGCTATGGCTTGTGGGCATTGAGAATCTAAGTTGTAGAACTGAAACCGCCTGCACTGAAGAGTGCAGACTCATTTGCTGTTATTTATTTCCAGTCGATCATCGTCAGGCCTGCTTGTCACACATCTCAGCTTCCTATCGCGAATCCGATATCGGTAGTGATCGATTTCCAAGTCGACCCACCATACTTCAATGTTATAGCCGTTGCACTGGTTGCACCGGGTTATGAAATCAAATTGTGCCTCCGGCGGGAGTTTTTGCGAATTCGCGATTTCCTGAAAAATGGCGTAGGTTTTGTCGTCAACTTTCATACTCTTCCGATCCCAGAGACGGATCGCGGCGATAACTTCATCTACAGTTAATGGTTCCTGGGTTTTCCCGACTTCGTCTCTCTTGGCACGCGAGTTAAGGTCTCGCACCGCATCGCGTAAGGCAACACTTCTTTCGGTGCTTGCCTGTTTTGTTTCGGCAACCACCGCGTCTCCAACAAGAACGCAGGCTGCGCACAGCAAAAAAGTTAACGGTGAATTCATGTGACCACACCTTCTCAACGAGAACTGGACTACAGTTTGAGGCACGAATAGTTATACACTATCCGGGACTAGGCTAAACGGCTGGATGCCCTTGGCGAGCATAATGCATTCAACGAACTGTGATTGGTAGCACCGGACGATGTTGGCAGACAGGAATGTCTGCCCCACGAGATTTACTGCACCTGCTTCGCCCACTTGCTGTTACCGTGTTTTTGCAGGAGCGTCTCGCGTGCTTCGCGTGACTGTTCCTCATTTCCCACTGCTTTCCAAAGCGAAACCAGGTGGGCGAGCGCTTCGGCGTGCGCTTCGGGAACATTGCTGTAAACCACATCGACGCGTAGAAACGCAAACAGCGCCTCCTTGGTTTGCTTCGATTTTTCGTAGCAGTTGCCAAGAGCGTTATATGCTCGGGCGTGCAGTTCCTTTTGCTGGGGATCGGCATCCTGAATCACCTTCTGAATGATCTTAACGGCGTCGTCACCTTTCGATGTTTCCGCCAGGCTGACTGCTTTGCCGAGCGTTGCCGAAAGTTTCTGGGCCTGGGCATCTGGTCCATCATCAGGCATAGCGAGGATCGCATCGAATTGCTGAATTGCCTCGGCGTGTTTGCCCTGCGCCTGTAACGAGCGGCCCAGGCTCACCGCTGCTCGCATCTTGTAAACCGGCCACGGCGCTTTCGCCACCTCGGCATATTGCTTCTCGGCGAAATCATACTTCCCGGCGGCCATCAGCAGGTCGCCCATCGTTTCCGATGCTTCGAGAAAATGATAGCTATCGGGATTGCCGCGTACAAACGCGTTCAGTTGTTTGCCCGCGTCGCTGATTTCGCCAGCCCCACTCAGCGCCATCCGCGAGGCGCAGTAGGCTTTGTAATACTCGATGTCTTGCTTGACGAAATCACGCTTCACCTGGCTCATATCGATTTTCTCAAGTAGCGCGAGTGCCTTGGCGAACGCCCCGTTGCCGGCATTGGCGCGGGCTTGCGTCAACTCGGTAGGTTCGCCCTCGAAAACCAACGACTTGATCTCATTGACCGAGATCGGCACGCTTCCCGCGGCGCCCTTATCGAATGTGACTTCGTGCCGTGTCATCTTCGTGACTTCGCCAGCCTCGCTCCCTTTTATCAACCGCGCACGATCGGTTATCTCGGCATGAGCGCGTGGGAGAGTAGGCACCGACACGACTGCCGCAACCACGAAATAACAAAGCGATCGCTTATTCATACTTTGACTCTAACCGCTAATGGGCGCTGATTCTCCGCTAATAAAACTTGATACACAAAGCTAATTAGCGGTCAATTAGCGTTGATTAGCGGTTACTCGCCTTTCTTTTCTTCGCGCGTTAGGAACTTTCTTTCTTCGCCGCGCCGTCTTCTGCCGTCTTAATGTCTTTCAGTATTGCTTCGAATTGCGGCTTCCACTTTTCGCCGCCGTAGTCGGGATAAACTCGCGACAGCGATTGGATGCCTAGCTTGGCGTTCAGCAAATCGTCTTGCCGCGCTTTGCCTTCTTTCTTCATCGCGGCCTTGTAGCGGCATTGCGCGATATTGAGCCGCGCATCGAAGAACGAGTCGCGGAATGTCTTGTCGCTGCGCGCCGCCCGGGCAGTCTCGGTTGAAATCCTGACCCAACCCCAAACCAGATTGGGGCCACCTGGTTTCGTTGGTAGGCCGCCGTGAATTGCGTTCTCAAAATACTTTACGTCCTCTTTTTCTCCTCGCTGCTCGTACGTCTTGGCCGCCGCTCGTTGTACGGCGAGCGAGGCTCCTTTCTGTTTGAGAATGTCGGCGAACGATTCAATTGCCTTGTCGAACTCACCCAAAGCGCGGTAACACTCGCCAAGCTGCATTTTGGCAGCCAGTACCGCTCCGTCGCTCGGCGGCAGCTTGGGATCGCCCTCGGCTTCTTTAATGAGTGCCTGGTAGGTGTCGCGCGATTTGATGAAGTAAGCTTTGGCGGCCGCTCCGAGCGGCTTCGACGCATTACTCTCGCTGTCGCTTGGCTTGTGATCGTTTGCCAAGGCGAAATACGTTTGCGCCAACCACACTCGTGTGGCCCAATTACCACTGCCCGATTGTGCGCTGATCCGATCGATGAACTTGGCAAACGCGACTGCCACCCGTTGGGCCTCTTTGTCATTGCCCGCCGCTTTAAGATCCTCAAGCTGCTTTTGCAGGGCGACGCCCATCGCGATGTAGATTCGATTCATCTGCTCGGAGGCTTGGGCGGCTTCGGTGCTGGCCCTTACGACCTTGTCGAGCGCTTGAATCGTATCGACCGCCTTGTCCTCCTGCGGGGGCGAAACCGATACATACGCCCGCAGCGCGGTCTTATACGCTTCGATCATGTAGGGAGGCTTCGTGGCCAACGGATTGTTATTAGCGATTAATTTAAGCGGGCCCGCTTGCTCGTCTTCCAGCACGGAGATCGCTTCGAGATACTTGCCGTCGCTCAATAGCGCCTGCGCCAGATACAAGCCAGCCGTGGCGAGAAGTTCGCTGGCGGCCCCCTCTTTTTTCAGGCTATCGAAACCGCTTTGCAGAAACTTTAAGGCCGGCGCCTTGAGCTTGGCAAGCGCCGCATCGTCTGGCGGAGTGGGCTGACCGGGTTGGCTCATTTCCAAATACTTGACCCACATCGCGCTGCCCAACTGCAATTCCAACCGAGGTTTCGATTGCTCCGAAGCCTGGGCCACCATCTTCTCAGCCTGGTCGATCCGTCCGCTCCGGATCGCGTAGCTAACGAGCACGGCGAATGCGGCGTCGGCGTCGTCTGTGCCCGGCGACCGCTTGGTGATCAAATCGGCCATCT
>CAZGMU010000234.1:2182-3228 GCA_964526975.1 uncultured Planctomycetaceae bacterium | reverse complement strand
CCATGTGTCGTCCTTCGAACTCGCCATCATCTGTTGCGCCGTTCGCTAGCGCTTCGTTATAAAGACGCTCGAACGACGCCATTGCGATTTTTGCCGCGGAGCCAGCCGCGGGATGGCCCGGATAGCGCTGCACGATATATTCGCCCAGCACCGCCGCGCGGTAATAGTCGCCGCTTTCCCAATACAGCCAGCAGAGGAAGTAGCGCACCTCGTTGACCAGCTTCGGGTCGGTGTCGGACTCGACGAGCCCGATCGCCTGCTTGAACAAACGGCGGGCGTCTTCTTTCCCCTGTTTCATCTGTTCTTGCAGGTCGGGCACGGCATCGGGATTATTTTTTTCGGCGGTCGGAATTGCGAGCTTGGCCGAGTTGTACGCAGCAAGCGCGTCTTTGCCCAACTCGTAGGCTTCCTGAAAATTCTTGGGTTCTCCATGACTTTTAGAGGTCTTTTCCGCATCGCCCGACTTCTTGCCGCTGCCGGCTTTAGCCGCGGCTGTTCGTGCCGCGACCTGATACTCTCCCGGAGACTTAGCTACCGTGTAGAACCCTTCTCGTGCCTCGCTCAATAACCTTCGATGTTCTGCCGACTTGTCCGGCAGCGCTTCGCCTTTCTGCAAAAGGGCTTGGGCGAGTTGAAACCGCACGCCGATCCACTCCGGCTGCGCTACCTCGTCCTTGTGCGCATCCTTCATCAAGCGGTGGCAAGCCTCGATCGCCGCGTCACACTTCTTTTCGGCGACCAGCACCTCGGCCTTGCGCTGCACGGCATGCGCGATCAATTTGCGAAACGGCGGCAACGCATTATCCTTGCCGATGATTTCCTCGAAACAGCCGAGTGCTTCTTGGGTCTTGCCCAGCGCCTGGTAACATCGACCTTCGTAGAGCCGCGCGTAGAGTCCCACGAGCATCGTTCGAGCAAATTCGTCGTAGACCGTCGCTAGCTCTTGGGCTGCCGTTTCATTCAACTTGCGAAACTCATCCGCCGCCGGCGGGTAGGAGCGAGCTTCTTCGTAACGTGTTTGCGCTTCCATGAACCTGAGCTGCGCA
>CAZGMU010000234.1:0-2172 GCA_964526975.1 uncultured Planctomycetaceae bacterium | reverse complement strand
GACCGGGCCGGATTGGTAGGGGAAGATGGCCCCACGCATCACGGCGCCTATGACATTGCCTATATGCGATGTCTTCCCGATATGGTGGTTAGCTCCCCGATGAATGAACCTGAGCTGCGCAACCCGAGAGCGATATTCTTGTCGTTTACTGCCGGTGTCGTTTTGGGCTTTCGCATTCGTTGTGGGAGGCAGGGTTCCCAGCTCCGCGCTGTAAATCGTCTCGGCTTGGCGAAACATTTCGCGGGCATCAGCGAACATCAGTCTTGCATCGTGGCCCAAGGTCTTGCGCTGGGCATCGTACGCAGCGCCTTGCGGTAGCTGCTGCAATTGCGCAACCAGCTCCTGGCCACGCGTCATCTGCACCGTGGCGAGTTGCAATTGCGCTTCGGCGCCTTCGACATTCGCGGGATTTTCCCCGGCGAAGCGTTCCAGCTCCTGCCGCGCATCTTCCAGCAGCTTCGTGCGAACTGTCGGATCGGGTGACTGTCGCGACTGCTCAATTAAAGCCTCGCCGCGCAGGTAGGGAATCTGCCGGCGGACCGCCTCATTAGCGAGCGGACTCGTCTTCATTTTTTCGAGGTATTCCAGCGCCAGCTCGTGCTGCCCGCGGGCTTGAAGACCTCTCACAAACTCGGCCGCCGGCTCGACGGCAATGGCCCGAGCATCTGCGGCGATCAGCGCCAAAAGAAGAGGGGCGAGCGAGCTTCGTCGCATCTTCCCTGCCAACACAAATCCCATGCTTCAACTTGCCTCGCGAATGCGCGTTCCGAAGAGCGTCCAGTTTCATTCTAGCGGGGCAGGGGAGGCATGCTAGCGCTGGCAAGCACTGTTTTGCGACGGACCGACAAGTAAAATAGCCGCAGGATTTCGGACACCACTCCACGCCGTAAACCCTCTGAAAAGGGCGCAGCGGGAAACAGAAGCCACGAAAAACACAAAAATGCACGAAAATTTTCGTGGCCTTTCGTGCTTTTTGTGGCTATTCCCTCTCCTCCCTGCTTGCGGCCCTTTGCGTCTTCGCGCCTTGGCGTGAGATCATCTATTCACGCCAATGGAAGGACACTTCGGCCTACCGAACCTGATCGGTCGCATCATCCGGCAAATTCACCGCGAGCATGCTCATCCGCACCATCAGCCCTTCCGGCAACGTCACGCTCCGCAGCGCTGTGTCGATGGCGCGATCCGGCGACTGGCCGGCGCCCACGGCGGGAAATTTGCCTACAGGTGGCAAGAAGTCGTCTGGGGCCGTAGAACGATCGCCGCCGAACAACGGCCTGGAATAAAAATACAACATCTTTGGGTAAAACCCTGAACAATCGAGTCGTGGCTGCCGCCCACCTGGCTGCCTCTCGACTCGTGGAGGCCACGTCGACAGTTCCTGCGACGTGCAAGTTTTTCACACATGGCTTATTGCCATGAGCTGTTTCCGCAAACGCTGGCGCGCCCGGCTGACTCTCGAAAGCACCGTTCCCAGCGGTACTCCCAATACATCAGCCGTTTCCTGGTGCGTCAGCTCGCCCACCACTACCAACAGCAACGACTCACGCAATTCCACTGGAAGTCGAGAGAGCGCAGATTGCATTTCGTCCGTGAATTCGTTCGTGGTCGGGTCCACTGCTCGAACAGGTATTTCCAGCGGACTATCGCCAACGAGTACCAATCGCCGGCCAGCACGCCGCCAACGATCAATCACTCGCCGCCGCAGGATCGCAACCAGCCATGCTCGCTGGCCGCGCCCACTTGTAAAACCCTCGCGGCTCTTCCACGCGCTGCGCAGAGCTTCCTGCACGACATCCTCGGCATCGTGCGCATCACCTACCAATCGGTAAGCAATGCGGTACAACGCCGGGGCATGATCGCGTATCAAGACCACAAAGTCCGCCCGGGAAAGCGCCACCAGTGCCTCTCTCTGTTAGCTGCTCCGTTCCGATAGCCGGCAACCGAGGGCTGCCCGGCCGTGACGCATTCTATCACAAGCCGGCTATCGCAATACCATTCGCGTGCGCTACGCGGCATTATTCCCAACGCGGCCGAAATATCTAAGAAAATTGGCCGCTTCGTCGCAACTCTTTTTGAGTTCAGGGATTATGTCGATACGGGTGGCAGATTACAATAATGTGCTCCGACCCAATTCGCATCTATTGCTTGCTTTTCCATGACCGAATCGCGCGA
>CAZGMU010000233.1:0-7780 GCA_964526975.1 uncultured Planctomycetaceae bacterium | reverse complement strand
TAGCTGACGAACCAAAACAACTGACCTTGAAAACCTGAATTGCAAAAGCCCAGTAATAAAAGAGCCGGCTATCCTCGCCTGATCTTATTAGCGCAGATTAGTGTTCCTATCCTCCTTCGTTTTCTTCTCCGTGCCCTCTGTGTCTCTGTGGTTATTCCGAAAATCTTGAGCCGTTCCTAAGCCGTGAGAAATATCGATCGCCTATGGCTTGCGATTGTCGCCCGGAGCGCCAGCGGGAGTGTTCGGATTGGCGCCGGCATTGAAGGCTTTCATTCGTTCGCCCATGCGGCGGCTGAACATTTGCAACTCGCGGGCATCGATGACGCCGTTGTTATCGGCATCGGCCGAGCGAAGCATGGCGCGTGATTGCACGGGGACTTCGTTCGGCGAGAGAACGCCATCGCCGTTAGCGTCCATTTGCATGAAGCGGCCCATGGCTTCGTGGTTGATGCGGCTATCGGCGGTGGCTGGTGCGCCGACGCCACCAGGACCCTGCCCGAAACCAGCGTCTTGGCCGATGGTGGCAGCGGCATTGGGATCGACCGGGGCCTTGTCGGGCACCGTCATGTTGCCTTGCTTGTCTTTGGGGACTTTGCGAAGGGCGGCCATGGCTTTGTTCATTTCGATTTTGGTCACGATGCCGTCGTGGTCGGCATCCATGGCGATGAGGAGGGCATCGGCCAAGTCGGTATCGTTGGCGTCGGCGCCCGCTTTGCCGGCGTGCGGTTTTTCGTTGGTGGTTTTTTTAGTGGTCGCGTCGGTGGCCTTGGGTTGGTTGAGCAACGCGGCTCCATTCTTTCCGCTGAACTGGGCGGAGGCGGTAGTCGCTAGCAGACACACGATCAACAAGCACGGAATGGATTTCATCTCTTTGTTCCTCTGTCCCTGGGAGGGGCGGCTCGCGACCCGTTGACTTATGGGGAGGGGATGCCGCTTTGCTCGGAAGGTCGAGCTAAACCGCAAGCGATTGGATAACGGGTGATAACTCGGTTGCCTATTCAGCACCATCTGCATTGTAACGCGGCATCATAGGCTGGGGGTAGAAGAAACCAGTTGAGGATGCTTGGGCGGGACGAAATGCAGCGGAAGAGCCGAGGAAACACCATGGAAGCTGGTGGCGAGAATCGTCGCGATCAGCGATTGGTGGTGCAAAACGTCGGAGTTTGGGCGACGTTGTGGCGGGCGACGCGGTGATTGCCGGTCGGCTGAAGCGAGCTGGCGGCGCTGATGTTGTGGTGGGGTTGAGGCCGGTTGGTGGGAAATTCGGTCTGGCGACCGACGCCAAGCGGAGCGCGTGGTTTGACGGGGATATTGTGGGCGAGCAATTAGCGGCGCTGGGCGGCTTGTTGCTGTTGGCTTTGAACCGCTTCGGCCTGCTCCTTCATGGCTGCTGCTTCGCGGGCCAGCTTGAACTCGGGGCCTGGTGCGTAGTATTGCACATCGTCGGTCAGGTACCAGGGGCTGGGAAGTGTCTGCCCGGCGTATTCGGCCTGGCAGCCAGTGAGGAGCGACATTGCCGGCAGTGCGACAATAGCGGCCAGCTTCCACCCCAGTGTTTTGTTCGACTTCGAAATGTGCATCGTTCGAGCCTCGTTGCGCCCAGGAAAACCTAGTGGTTGGGGAGACAATGGGGGCACGATCGGTGTGCCCACCGCCCTGCTCCACGGTTCCTCGCAATCGTTATCGTCCATATAACCGGCAAAGTTTGACGGAATGTCGAAAGTTTGTGGGAAGAGGCATGGTGGCGTTGCTGGCGCGGCGGAGATGAGGGGGCTGTGCGATGGTGGGGGGTTGAGGGGATTTGGTGGGGTTCGACCTGGCGGCCGACGTTAAGGGCGTGGTTTGGTAGAATAGTAGGTGGTCATGGTCGGGTCTTTCCGGAACGCCTGATTGCATTGGCCCGCATCTAAATGATTGCAGCTAGAAGAGGTCTCCTCATGGACCTGACAGCAGGCAAGCCGCTGGTGGCCGTTGTGCTGGCGTTGCTGGCGGTGTCGACTGCCCGCGCGCAAGTTGGCGATGAGATTCCCCATGCGTCGTATTACGCCGCATCGCAGGCGCTCTATTCGGGCGAGTATCGAACGGCGGTGCGAGAGTTGGGTCGGGAAACGCAACGCGGCCTGCGGACGGCGCAAGCCCGGTGGATCGATTCCGTTTGCTATTACGCGATGTACCACCAGGGGCGCAACGCCGAGGCGCTTGCGCAGTTCGATCAGGCGTGCCAGATTTTGTTGGCGTATCCGAACTGGATGCAACAGGTGAAGTTTCGACCTGGGCCGCGCGTGGATGGAAATCGGAGCCGACGCGTGCCGCCGTGGGGGCGGAGCCAGCGGACGTTTGTAATTGGGCAGTTTTCCGGAACGGAGCAAGTGTTGCTCGGCGATCTGAATGCGGAAAAGACGATTTCGCAGGGAGGCGTGTACCGCGCGCCGATGCTGGTTCGGGTGAATGTGGTCGAGGTCGTGCGGATGTCGGCGCTCGCGATGCGACGGCGGAACGAGATTCTCGGGCCGCTGGCGGCGCAAGATGCGATTACCAAGCAGTTGTCGTCGGCGCTGATGGCGGGCAATTTGTCTCCGGCGAATCATTGGTCGGGAGCGTGGATCGATTTGCTCAGAGGAATTGCTCAGGCTGGCGTGGGGAAACTTGACGAAGCGGACAATCTGCTCGGCCGATCGCTGGTGGTCGAGGGGCAGTTCGATCATCCGCTGACGTGCGTTGGTTTATTGGAGCAAGGACGGGTTGCAGCGGCGCGTGGTGACACGCGGCGCGCGGGACAGCTTTTTGCCGAGGCGGGTTATTCGGCGTTTTATTTCGAAGATTACGATGTGCTGACGGAGAGCGCACTGCAGGGTTGGCTGAATCATGTGGCCAGCGGGGCTCCCGGGGTGTATGTGCCGCTCGATCCGATCGCGACGTGGGCCCAGGCCAATCGATTGCAACACATCGCGACGAAGCTCAGGTTGGCGCAAGCGGATAGTTTGCTGGGGCTGAACCAAGTTGGGCCGGGGGCGGCGATCATCGACGATGCGGGGCGGCGAATCGGCGATATGCGGGCCGGATTGCCGGGGGTTCACTTACTGTACCTGCAGGCGGTGTTGCAGGTTTTGCAGGGACGCTACGACCAAGGAAGCGAGGCGCTTTCGCGGGCGCTGGTGGCGCAGGCCGGAGTTTCGCTGCGCAATTTTCAGATCAATCGCACGAACGCGCTGTACGATTCACGGGCGGCTTCGGCGCGCGTGGCGCTCGACCTGTATACGTCGCTGCTGGCTGACCCATCCGCGGTGGATTGGTTTCGTAGTCCGCTCGACGCAATGACCGTGGTGACGACGGGGCACGATACGGCGTTCGATCGTTGGTTTCTGGCCGCGCTCGAGCGGAAGGATGCATCGCTCGCGCTCGATGTGGCGGAGCGGGCGAAGCGGCGGCGTTATTTGTCTCGGCAGCCGTTTGGCGGGCGGCTCGTGGCGCTGCGGGCGATTTTAGAATCGCCCGAGTCGGAATTGTCGCGCGACGGGCTGGCGCAGCGGCAGCAGATTCTGGGCTTGTTTTCGAACTACCGCAAGTTGGCCGATGCGGGGCGGCAGATTCAATTGCAGTTGCAGGCGGGGCCTGTGTTGGGAGCGACCGGGGCCGACACGAAGCCGCTGAGCACGTTGTATGACCAATGGGACCACAACGCCATGGAGCGGCAACAGATTCTGGCGCAATTGGCCGTGCGGCGGTTGCCGTCGTCGCCGGAGTTTCCACCGCTGCGTCCGGCGGCCGAGTTGCAGAAGGCGCTGGTGGATGGCGAAACGCTGGTGGAGTTTCACGCGATCGGCGAGAAGGTGTTCGGGTTTCTCGTCACGAAATCGGCGGTGAATATTTGGCAGTTGCCCGATGCGCGTCTTTTGCGGACCGGTTTGGGGAACTTTCTACGGGCGTTGGGGAACTATGGCCCGAGCCGGGAGATGTCGCTCAATGAGATTCAGTCGGGTGCATGGCGCGACGCGGCCAAGGAAACTTACAAAGGTATTTTCACCAATTCGCATTTGGATGAGGCCAAGGTCTCGATCCTGACGATCGTGCCGGACAACGCGCTCTGGTACTTGCCGTTCGAGGCGCTGATTCCGGCCGCAGGCAAAGGGGATAAAACGCTGGCCGATATGTTTCCCGTGCGGTATGGACCGACGGCGGGACTGGCCGTTTCCAATGCCAGGCCGCTGCGCCGCGCGCAGCACACGGGGATCGTGGCGAGAGATTTGAAATTCGCGGGCGAGGCTGTGGAGCGAGACGCCGTGCTGCAAGAGCTGGTGAGCGCGGTCGTGGGGCCGATCGTGTTGCCGGAGCCGCTGAAGGAACCCGCGCGGCTGGTGTCGCCGCTGTTGGATAGCTTAGTGGTGTTCGATGAGATTCCATCGGACACGCTGGGCGACCCCACGTACCTGTTTCCGAAGTCGCGAACCGCGAACAAAGCAAGTGGTTGGATCACCCTGCCCTTCGGCGCCCCGGAGCGATTGATCGTTACGGGGTTCAAGACCGAATCGCAGCAAGGAATGAGGAGTTCGCGGCGCGAAAGCTCGCGGCCGGGCGTGGCGCGGAAGTCGAACGGTGTGGCGGGAGAGGAAATCTTTCAATCGCTTTGCAACTTGATGTCGACGGGGTCGCGATCGATTTTATTGAGCCGGTGGCGGACAGATGGGCGAACGAATTTTGATTTGGTGCGCGAATTTGCCAAGGAGTCGACCGAGACGCCGGCAGCAGAGGCGTGGCAGCGGGCGTGCTTACTCGCACGCGAGAACCCGCTCGACCCGGGGCACGAGCCACGTTTGAAGCGGTCGGAAGAAGTTGCCGACATGCCGAAGGCGGATCATCCGTTTTTCTGGGCGGCGTATCTACTGGTGGATACGGAACCGCGGCCGGAAAAGGCGGACGATGTAGAGGCGATGCCGACAGAAGGGGAAAAAGGAAAGGACATTCCCGCGCCCGCGAAGCCAGGCGAAGAGAGTGGCAAGCTGCCGCCGCCGAAGTCCGACAAGGAGGGACCTACCGCGGATAAGAAGGCTGCGGAAGCGGCTCCGGAAGACGCGGCGCCGGTTAAGGATCGGGAGACTGAGGCCGGTGGTTCGGAAACGAAATAGGACTCGCTGCGGTAAAACTTTTCGGATGCGCTTCAGGACGTGGTTCGCCAAAATCTACATAGTTCCACGCCCTTCGAAGACTCAGGGCGTGCCACCCTACGCCGTTAACCTTAAAAGATCTCACGCAAAGGCGCTAAGGCGCAAAGATAAGAATCGAATAAACCACGAAGGGCACGAAGATCACAAAGAAAAAAGGATGAGCAGGTCCTTTTGCAGCCACTTCCAAAATTCTTCGTGTCCTTCGTGGCAAATGAATTCCTATCCTCTGCGCCTTCGCGCCTTTGCGTGAGATCTTTTAAGGTTAACGACGAGTAGATTCGGCCTGGCGACCGACGCTAAATGGGCTTATTGGGGTTGTTGTTTGTCTGCTCGGAATAGTCCGGCTACCAGCAGGTTGCGGATCGAGGGGAATTCGCGCGGGAGTGTGTTGAAGAGCTGGAAGTAGAGATCGTCGTGGGAGGCGAGTTCCGGGATCCACTCGTCTTTCTTGGTGGACATCGCGGCGTCGAACTGCTCTTCCGTGAAGTTCATGCCGCGCCAATCGAGGTCTTTGTAGCGGGGCATCCAGCCGAGTGGTCCTTCGACCGAGACGGCGCGGCCGTGGACGCGGTCGACGATCCACTTGAGGATGCGGAAGTTGTCGCTGAAGCCTGGCCAGAGGAACTTGCCGTCCTCGCCGCGGCGGAACCAGTTGACGTTGAACATCCGCGGCGGGTGGTCCAGGCTGCCGCCGAACTCGAGCCAGTGGCTGAAGTAGTCGCCCATGTCGTAGCCGCAGAACGGGAGCATGGCAAACGGGTCGCGGCGGACCTGGCCGAGATTGCCGAAGGCGGCGGCCGTCATTTCAGAGCCCATCGTGGCGGCCGCGTAGACGCCGAAGGCCCAGTTGAAGGCCTGGTAAACGAGCGGCACGGCGGTGCTGCGGCGCCCGCCAAAGATGAACGCGCTGATCGGCACGCCCTTCGGATCATCATAAGCGGGGTCGGCCGACGGGCATTGCGACAAAGGTGCGGTGAAGCGGCTATTGGCGTGAGCGGCTTTCTTGTCGCTCGCGGGCGTCCAGTCGTTGCCTTGCCAATCGATGGCGTGGGCGGGCGGATTGCCGTCCATGCCTTCCCACCACACGTCGCCGTCGTCGGTCAGGGCGACGTTGGTGAAGATCGTGTTTTCCCGGATCGAGGCCATCGCGTTCGGGTTGCTCTTCTCGTTGGTGCCGGGAGCGACACCGAAGAAGCCGGCCTCTGGATTGATGGCGTAGATTTTGCCGTCGGTATTAGGCTTGATCCAGGCGATATCGTCGCCGACGGTGGTGACTTTCCAGCCTTCCTTGGCGAATTCCTTCGGAGGAATCAGCATGGCGAAGTTGGTTTTGCCGCAGGCGCTGGGGAAGGCGGCGGCGACGTAGGTTTTTTCGCCGGTCGGGCTCTCGACGCCGGTGATGAGCATGTGTTCGGCGAGCCAGCCGTCGTCGCGGGCCATGCAGGAGGCGATGCGGAGGGCGAGGCATTTTTTGCCCAACAGCGCGTTGCCGCCGTAGCCGGAGCCGTAGCTCCAGATCGCGCGCTCTTCGGGGAAGTGGACGATGTACTTGTCTTTGGGATCGGGGCTGCAGGGCCAGGCGACATCGGCCTGGCCGGGCTGAAGGGGCATGCCGACCGAATGCATGCAGGGAACGAAGTAGCCATTCGTGCCGAGCTGCTTGAGCACGGCGTCGCCCATGCGGGTCATGATCTTCATGTTCACGACGACGTAGGGCGAATCGGTGATTTGAACGCCGATCTGGGCGATGTTGGAGCCGATCGGGCCCATGCAGAAGGGGATGACGTACATCGTGCGCCCCTGCATGGAGCCATCGAACTTGGAGTCGAGGATGGCTTTCATTTTGTCTGGAGCCATCCAGTTGTTCATGGGGCCGGCGTCTTCCTGCTTTTTGGAGCAGATGTAGGTGCGGTCTTCGACGCGGGCAACGTCGCTCGGATGGCTGCGAGCGAGGAAACTATTGGGGCGCAGCTCCGGATTGAGCTTGATGAACGTGCCGCTTTCGACCATTTCGGCGCAGAGGCGGTCGTACTCGGCTTGCGAGCCGTTGCACCAGTAGACCTGGTCGGGCTTGCAGAGGGCGGCCATTTTCTCCACCCACGCGGCGAGCGTTTTGTGTTTGACCGTGCTGGGAGTTTCGAGAGTGCTGGCGGACATGGCTTTCCTCGTACCAGTGGGCGCAATTCCCTGTAGGGAACAATGTGAAAGGAGTTGTGGTGACGGTGTTGTCTCCCGCCATTGTGCCACGAGAAGAAAGTGCTTGGTAGCAGAGTTCGGCTTGATTACTTTTTTTGTTGTGGAAGGGGGATTCGATTAGGTTTTTTCATTGTGTTGAATAAGAACTCATTGGGTAGTTTGCGTGGCAAATTGCGTCGTGGCGGTTGGTCGGGCATCATAGCGGAATGGGCGGGTTGAGTTTGCCGACGATGGTTACGTTTTTCGAGCGCAATGCGGCGCTGCGCGCCACGGAGCCGGCGTTGGGGTTTATCCGTGACGGCGTGGTCGAATGGTGGACCTGGCGGCAGGTATATGATAAGGCGACGGCGCTGGCTGGAGAGGTTCGATCGGTCGGCGTTGTGGTGGGGGACCGCGTTGCGCAGGGTTCGGAGAATCGTTGG
>CAZGMU010000232.1:0-7827 GCA_964526975.1 uncultured Planctomycetaceae bacterium | reverse complement strand
TTCATGGAGCTCGAAAAAGAGCGCGGTATCACGATCACCAGCGCCGCGACCAGCCTGAAGTGGGAAGGCCACAACATCAACCTGATCGATACGCCGGGCCACGTGGACTTCACCGTGGAAGTGGAGCGCAGCTTGCGCGTGCTTGATGGCGCCATTCTGGTGCTTTGCTCGGTGGGTGGCGTTCAGTCGCAATCGATGACCGTCGACCGCCAAATGAAGCGGTACAACATTCCGCGCCTCGCGTTCATCAACAAGATGGACCGCACCGGCTCGAACCCAGAAAAGGTGACGGAGCAGGTTCGCGAGAAGCTGGGCGCTGACGCTGTCATGATGCAGATTCCGATCGGCCGCGAAGAGCACTTCGAGGGCGTGGTTGATCTCATCACGATGAAGGCTTGGCATTTCGATGGCTCGAACGGCGAGAAGGTGCGTGTCGAAGAGATTCCGGCCGACCTGAAGGAAGAGGCCGAACAGGCTCGTCATCACATGCTCGAATCGCTCTCGATGTACAGCGACGATCTCATGGAGAAGCTCTTGGGCGAAGAAGAGATTCCAGAAACGCTGATCCACAAGATCGTGCGCGAAGCGGTGATCGGCCAGGGCTTCACGCCGGTCTTTCTGGGGTCGGCATACAAGAACAAGGGCGTGCAGCCGCTGATAGACGCGGTGACGCGTTATCTTCCCTCGCCGCTCGATCGTGCTTACACGGCTCTCGACCCGAAGAATCCGGGCGAGAAAGTCGCGCTCGCAAGTGATCCAACGAAGCCGTTCGTCGGCATGGCGTTCAAGATCATGGACGACGAGTTCGGGCAGCTCACCTTCACCCGTGTTTACCAGGGCACGGCCAAGAAGGGCGAGATGTACTTTAACCAGCGTACCGGCAAGAAGGATCGCTTTAGCCGCATTGTGAAGATGCACGCCGATCGCCGTGAGGATATCGACCAGGCCGAAGCCGGCGACATCGTGGCGATCATGGGTCTGGAGTGTGCGTCGGGCGATACCTACGCCGCCGAGGCGAACTACGGCACGCTCGAGAGCATGTTTGTGGCCGAGCCGGTCATCAAGATGTCGATCAATCCAATCAGCCGCGACGGCATGGATCGACTCGCGAAAGCTCTGCAGCGCTTCCGCAAGGAAGACCCGACGTTCAACGTTTACACCGACGAAGAGACGAGCGAAACCGTCATCGCCGGCATGGGCGAGTTGCACCTCGAGATCTACGTCGAACGTATTCGTCGTGAGTATAAGGTCGAAGTCGAAGTGGGTGCTCCGAAGGTGAGTTACCGTGAAGCGCCGACCACCTCCTATGCGTTCGATCATAAGCGGAAGAAGCAAAGTGGTGGCTCTGGTCAATATGGCCATATTAAAGGCGTGATGGGTCCGATGACCGACGAAGAGCGCGCCGAGACCAAGGGCGAGTTGCTGTTCATCGACAAGGTCGTACAAGGTCGCATTCCGAAGAACTTCATTCCGGCTGTTGAAAAGGGCGTGAAGCACATGATGACCAAGGGGCCGCTCGCTGGCTTTCCGGTCGTCAATTTCAAGTTCGAGCTGAATGACGGCTCGTATCACGATGTCGACAGCTCGGACATGGCGTTCCAGCTCACGGCGCAGGAGCTGATGCGTGAAGAATTCGGCCGAATGAAGCCGGCCCTGCTCGAGCCGATCATGCTGGTGGAAATCGAATGCCCCGAAGCCTTCCAAGGTTCCGTGGTCGGCAATATTTCCTCCCGCCGTGGCGTGATGACCAGCGCGGAAACCGTTAACAAAACGACTAAGATCATCGCCGAGGTCCCACTATCGGAGACGTTCGGCTATTCGACGGATCTTCGCTCGATGACCCAGGGCCAGGGCACGTTCACGATGGAGTTCAGCAAGTACCGCCCGGTGCCGATGAGCATTCAGACGGAGATCATCGCCGAGCGCAAGCGCGAATTGCAGCCTGCGTAAGCTAGAAAGCCGCGACCGCTGGTCGCGGAATCCGCGCACTAAACACATTTAGCCCCGGGCGAGTCGCCCGGGGCTAAATTTTTTGTGCCACACTTGGTCAGTACAAATTCTTTGCGCATTCGCCCTTGCGATAGCATGCCTCCCAAAAAGACCGTAGCGGCAACAACCAGGCTGAGCCCCGTTGGTTCGGGGACAACTGAAAACGTATGTGCCGCTCCACTCGCCGCAGCCGCGGCTGTATTGCCGAAGTTGGCGCGCCAAGCCGTGAAGTCGGCGGGGCTGGCGTCGCCCGTGATGCCGGGGGCTCGATTGGGCAAATCGTAGTTCGTGCCGAGGGCCTTTCGCCAGACGACATAGTCAGCGGCATCGACGGCGCCATTGTTGTTGTAGTCGCCGATCAGCGCTCCCGGCAGCGTCACCGTCGTCAACGTGCCGGCGAAATCCCAGATGAGGCGTTTCCCCTCTGTGTTTGGGACGACATACTGCACGTAGCCGTCGAAGCGATTGCCCGTAATCTTGAACGTGCCGGGTTCAGTAATCAAAGTATTCTCAAGAACCATGAACTGAAATTCGATCGTGCTTTCGAGGTCGATTGAAGTAACGACGCCGTTGACGATGGTCACCGTGCCTTCCAGTGATAGAACGCTAGCGGTCTGCGGATCCCAGCGTATATAGTTCATATAGCTAGGATTAGCCGGGTCGTAACCAATGCCAACAGACAGGCTGGTGATGTCGGCGGTCCCGCTGCCGCTGACGAGGTCGGTGTCGTCGTACTGGACGCTACCGATCCGGAAATCCTCGTCGTTGGGAAAGCCATCGAATTCCGTGCTGCCGATGGCCACGCTTGGATTGGAAATCAAGTGAAAGCGCTGCTGCGTTTCGCGCGGCGGGGGATCGTAGAGATCCATGCGATAGAACCCGTCGGAGAACTCCTCGTAATAGGCCGTATCTCCGTCGGCGATACCCCAGAGGTTGACCGAGCCAGCCGCGACATGGCGGGGGACTATCGCGACCACACCTAACAACAACACACTTAATAGTCGAAAGTTTGAGTACATCAATCGAATTAAACCGACCTGAAGAGCCACTCGCCGTAGCGAGTGGCTTCCGAAGCTGACTCGTTATCGAACTTTCAGATAAATCACATGTATCGACGGCGGCAGCCCACCAATGACCCCGCGATCAAGAGGAGCACGCCGGTCGCTGGCTCAGGCACGGCAGTGGCGACAATCGTGCCGCTGTAGGTGGTCGTGATGTGAAGAACCGAGACATCGTATGTCACCGAAAAACTCACGGGGATCGTGAGGACGGCGCCATAACCAGAACCCGAAAGCATGCCCGTGCCGGCGTTCGCGAGCGAACCTGGAGATAGGTCTAGGACCATGTCGGTAATTGGTGGGGCAGCTCCGCTCTCGTAGAAAATTGTGCCGGCCGTGAAATCGGTCAGTGTACCCGCTTCTTCGAACACTCCGCCGGCAAGCGACTTGGGGGTGTCGTCTGACAGGCTAATCTTGAGGTCTCGAACGGCACTCTTCGAGGTCGTGCCATTGACTCCCGTTAGATCAGTCACCGATCCATAGTTTGCCGGGGCAAAATCGGTGGGATAGCTTCCCGGATCGTCAGGCGTGTAGTTCGAATAGTCGTCGCCGGGTTGCCAGTTGCCGCTGATCCCCGCCACGAGCGAAGTGCTGGGCAAAAATTGAATAGAGGTGGGAGTAATGTCTGCAAACACGATCCCCCCATAAGAAGCCAAGAATGAGTCGTCTCCTTGACGCGTGGGATTCGGCACGGGAATGACACCAAAAACTGGGGCAATCGATGTTGAAATCGACAGTGAGCTGGCATTGGGATCAACAATAAACGGCACCGTCTCCGCGTAAAGCGAGCCAGAAGCCCGCGCAACAAGTGTTGCGATGAAAGCAAAAGCAATCAGACGTTTCATTAGACAGATCTCCCATTGTTCACAGAGGTGCAAAATCTACGAAGGAATTTCGACCAAGATCATTCCATCACTTTTTCGCGAGCGATAGATGTTTGATCACGATGTCGCGCAGGCGCTCGTTGGCGCTCGTGCCGTCTTTGTTGTTCGACAGGTTGGCAAGGACCACGATCGAGGTGTCCTCCTTCGGCGAGTAGCCCATGTAGGAGCAATAGCCGGGCACGTCGCCGGAGTGGCCGATCCAACCGCCAAGCTCGCCAAGGCAAATGCCGTATTGAATATTCATGTAATTGGTGGGAAGCCACTTCGTCAGCTCTTTGCGAGACTTTTCGCTAAGCAACTTGCCAGTGGCGAGCGGTTTGGCCGCCTTGAGCAAATCATCGACCGTCGAATACATATTCCCGGCCGCGCCAGCCCACGAAGAGCTGTAGCCCGTGACGTTATAAAATGCCTTGCCATAGCCGAGCCACTTGTTTTTATAGCCGTTGCGATAGCTGCTGGAAGCGGGCGGAGGCACGGCGGCTTCGCTGAGGTAGCCCGTATGCTTGAGACCCAAGGGCTCGATGACGCGCGAGCGCACAAAATCGGCATAAGGCTTGCCGGTGACTTTCTCGATCACATCCGACAGCACCACAGCGTTGGTATTGGAATAACGAAAATTTTCACCTGGCGACCCGTAAGCTGGCTTCGCAAACGCGTATTTGAGAATCTCCGCGTTTTGCCACTGGTGCTGTGGGTCGGCTACGATCGCGGCTTGAAAATCTTTGTTTTCAATTGAGTTGAACAGACCACTCGTGTTGTTGGCCAGTTGCCGAATCGTGATTTTGTCGCCAGCCGGAACGCCGTCGACGTATTTCGCTACCGGATCGTCAAGCGACAGCTTGCCATCATCGGCGAGCAGCAAAATCGCGGTTCCCAAAAACGGCTTCGATACGCTGGCGATCCGCATATGGAAATCGCGCTGCATCGGCTTCTTGGTGTCGACATCGGCCACGCCGAGCGTATAGACCACTGGTTCCTTGTCACCAACCGCAATACCGACCAGCGCGCCGGGGCATTCCATCTCGGCCAGCTCGTGGCGGCACTCTTCAACCAATTTGGAATCGTCGGCCGCTCGAACGCTGCTAAAAACAACGAGCAGGATCGCCAACGGCAGAAGTAAAACACCAACTAATTGGAGTCTGATTATCATTTGATTTCGTTGCTGGGCGATGATGGGCAATTTGTAGCGGAACTCTCAAGCTACGATTCACCCATCAACAGTTTCAAGGATTAATGGCTTGCGGCAGTGATACCGTTTGACCGTAGGACGGACAATCCTGTCCGTCGATTTTCCAAAAGACGGACAGGATTGTCCGTCCTACGGCAGCTCGGCTTGCGAAACTAATCACAAACGGTATCACCATCTGGCTTGCAGCAAAACCTTACTCAAGTCAGGCGTCGAATAAATCAGCGCTGGTGTCGAAGCAACCGACTACCATCACCTACCAATGGGGTGACAATAAGCGCTCGCCATTCTGTGTACAGTCGTAAGTTCGATCGCGTATGCTGCATGGATGGACGATTTTCATGCCACTCGCTCGCACGACCGAGTCATGCGACCTTCGCGGCGCGTACGAAGAAGTGGTCTGACGCTCATCGAGCTACTAGTCGTCATCGCCATCATCGGCGTGCTCGTCGCGTTGCTTCTACCGGCAATTCAAGCCGCCCGTGAAGCCGCCCGGCGGTCGAGTTGCATCAACAACATGCGACAAATCGGATTGGCAGTACACAACTACGTCAACTCGCGGCGCGCGCTGCCGGCAGGCTATGAGTTCAAAATCGTGACCGACACCTCGATCGGTAATCATGGCGCCGTCGTCAACGGGTTCTTCACCTTGATCTTGCCCTACCTGGAAGAAAGCGTGATCCATGACACCTACAACTACGCGCAAGGATACGATCACCTGGTCAACCAGCCGGTCGTGAATACGCCGGTTCCACTGTATCAATGCCCATCGACGCCGGGTACACGCCAGATGAAGATCGTGAACAACCTGGCGTTTTATGCGCTCGGAGCTCCCGACCAAGGGCGCACCGGTCAGGCGACCGACTACTTTGGCATTCGCGTGGTCATCGACCAAGAAACGAAACGCTTCAAAGGCGCGCTTCGAGCGATCTTTCCACCGAGCCCCATGTTCGAGCCCGAGCAGCCGCTCAAGTTGAGTCAGATCACCGATGGCACGAGTCGCACGATTCTTCTCGTCGAAACAGGGGGACGACCCGAACGGTACGCCAACGGCCAACCCTTGGGCGCGCAAAACTACTACGCAGGCACTTGGGCCGGCGTGAATGGCGAGATGTTCTATGCGATCGACCCGAAAGTAACGACGGCCCCTGCCGCAGGCGGCTGCTTCCTCAATTGCAACAACTTCTACACGCCCTATAGCTTTCATCCGGGCGGCGTGAATATGACACTCTGCGACGGTTCGGCCCGATTTCTTCCCAACGAGATCGACTTCAATCTCTGGGCGGCACTGGCTCAGCCCGACGACGGGCAGGCCGTCACGTTACCGTAAAATCCGACTGCACAACTTGGGCGGCTTGCATAGGAGGACCGGATTTTCGCGGAACTGGTTTCAGGGCAAACCGCATCGACGATTTTTACTGAAAACAAGCCTTTTTTTGGTGCCTTGCGACGGGGTCCACGACCTGGGATGATCGTTTCTAGCCGGCATTGGATTACTGCTCGGCTCGGTCGTCATTCGGTGGATTCCCTCGATGTTTTCGCTTCAAAAGTACTTCAGCCAGGATGCAAAGTTTTTCGATCTGCTCGAAGCCAGCGCAGACGAAACCCAATCGCTCACGCGGCTCTTGGTTGAGCTGCTCAAGAACGGCAAACATCCTCACCCGCTCCATGAGTTTGCCCTCGCCCGCAGCAAAGATAAGCGGATCACCGAGCAGATCAGTGAAGAGTTGGTCAATACATTCATCACGGGGCTCGAGCGCGAAGATATCGAAACACTCTCCTACTCGATGTATCGCATCTGCAAGGTCATCGAGAAATTCGCCGAGCGGTACAATCTGGCTCCGCAGCGAATGTCCGATGTCGACTTCACGCGCCAGGTCGAGCTAATGCAACGAGCGACCGAAACGCTCTCGCAGATGGTGCGGCTGCTGCGCAAGATGCCGCCGCTGGAAACGGTCAAGGAAATGAACGACCGCTTGCAAGGAATCGAAGGAGAAGCAGACGACCTGATGCTCGATCTACTTCGCGACGCCTATGGCGGCAAATTCGATCCCCTGCAAGCGCTGATGGTTCGCGATCTATACGACCTGCTCGAACGGGCCATCGACCGCTGCCGCGATTGCGGCAACGCGATTTCGTATATCGTACTCAAGAACTCCTGACGCCCGGCGCTACGCATGACGTTGATCTTCGTCGTGATCCTGATAGCCCTGGTGTTCGAGTACATCAACGGCTTCCACGACACGGCCAATTCGATTGCCACCGTGGTGGCCACCCGCGTGCTGACGCCACGCGAAGCCGTCGTCATGGCGGCGTTCACCAATCTAATCGGCGCGCTATGGGGCACGGCCGTCGCCTCGACCATCGCTTCCGGACTCGTCGATCCGAAGGTCGCTTCGCAAGAAGTGCTGATCTGCGCGCTGGTCGGCGCGATCATCTGGAACCTGGTTACCTGGAGCGCTGGCCTACCGAGCAGCTCAAGCCACGCGCTTGTGGGCGGGCTCGTGGGAGCGGCGGTTGCGGCCGCGCGGAGCTGGCATGTCGTGATTTGGACCATGCCCGACGCCGATCATTGGTATCCGAGCAAAGGTCTGCTCTGGAAGGTCGTGGTCCCGATGATTGGTTCGCCGTTCTTGGGATTCGTGCTGGGGTATCTCGTGATGTCGTTCTTGTACATCCTGCTGCGCAATTGGAAGCCGAAGACGGTGAA
>CAZGMU010000231.1:6431-7878 GCA_964526975.1 uncultured Planctomycetaceae bacterium | reverse complement strand
AGACCGTGCCGAATATTCCGGTCGCGAAAGGTCGCGGTGCGGGCAGCTGCCGATTGGCGGCAGGAACACAACGGCACGCTCCTCTCTAACGCGGGATCGAAAACGCCATGACACGCTCCAATCGATTTACGGCCAATGTGGCGAGTTGCCTGGCTGTGGTGATATTGGCCGCCAGCGGCGGGTGCTCGGCGTTTTTGGCGCCGCGTGATCCCTACCCGATCACGCCGCCCGAGCCATCGGCGCAGAGCCCGGTGCCGCGCGAGCTGGAGATGGTGTCGCTGCCGGCCTACGTGATCGAGCCGCCGGATATTTTGTTCTTGCAAGCGGTGAAAATCGTGCCGAAGCCGCCGCATCGCTTGGAGCCGTTCGATGCCATCTTGATTCGCGTTGCCAATGCGTTTCAGGATCAGCCGATCGCCGACGCGTTTTTCATTACGCCCGAAGGCGATGTTGATCTTGGGCCATCGTACGGCCGCGTGAAAGTCGTCGGCCTCACGACCGATGAAGCCCAGGCCGAGATTCGCCGGCGTCTATCGCAATATATTGATAACCCGATTGTATCGGTTTCGTTGGCGTCGGCTTCCGGAGCACAACAGATCAGTGGCGAGCACCTTGTCGGTCCCGATGGCCGCATCAACCTCTCTACCTACGGTCAAGTATATGTTGCCGGTCTCACACTTGAGCAGGCTCAGGATGCAATTCAAAAGCACCTGTCGAACTATCTCGAGGATCCGAAGGTTGCTGTCGACGTGTTCGCTTACAACAGCAAGACCTACTACGTGATTACGCAAGGAGCTGGCCAGGGTGATGATGTGGCCCAGTTCCCGATCACAGGCAACGAGACAGTGCTTGATGCCATCGCGCACCTGGGTGGTATCTCACAACTGTCGTCACACAAGATCTTCATTGCTCGACCGGCGCCAAACGGTGTGGGCTGCGAGCAGATTCTACCAGTGAATTGGGCCGAGATCAGCCGCGGGGCATCAACGGCAACCAACTACCAATTGATGCCACGCGATCGCTTGTATATCTCCGAAGATCCGTACCAGAGGTTTACTTCGATGGTGTTCAAGTACACGCAGCCATTTGAAAAGATGTTTGGCTTCGTCTCGGTGGGAACTGCGATGGCCAACCAGATCAAACGGTTCGGCTTGGGTACCAACAACAATTTCTAAATACCGGGGAGTTGAGGATCGGGGAATGTTAGGCGCTTGAATGGGCGCTCAACCTCTCGGCATTCCTTGGGAGAAGGGGAGTTTCAGTGAAAGTTACTCGGAAGATTGCCACCGGAGTCTTGCTGGGGTGGATGAGCCAAAGCGCGCTAGCAGCGCAGCCGCCGGGGATTCTACGGCCCACGCCGCCTCCCTGTTGTGCTGACGGGCAGTGTCTGGCGAGCCCGACGACTTTTGGTTATTACGATACGCGTTGGCGCCGCTGGCCGCAGGAA
>CAZGMU010000231.1:6168-6421 GCA_964526975.1 uncultured Planctomycetaceae bacterium | reverse complement strand
CAGTCGTGGCCGGTTCGGGCACCCGGCACAGTAGGCGCGACAGGACGTCGATCCCTATGAGACGCCCCCGGCGCATTTGGAAGATCGCAAGGCGCCGCCGCCGAGCGTGCCGACCGGTGAGCAGCCATTTCCTCCAGGAGCGGGCGGTCTCCAGCGTGGTCCCGGTGGGCCTGGCGCCCCCACAGGTCAGCAAGGAATGCCTCAGCAACAGCCGCCTGCCGGCGGTTTTCCACTGCCGCCACAGGCTCCGGCA
>CAZGMU010000231.1:0-6158 GCA_964526975.1 uncultured Planctomycetaceae bacterium | reverse complement strand
GGGCCATCGACACAGCCAAGTCCTGGGCCTTTGTATAAAAACGTCTCGCCGGATTCGCCGCTCAATCGTAGTGGGACGGGTCCCATGGGCGACGCAGATCCACCACCCTCTTTGCCGTTTGGGCCGACCTTGGTGTCACCGGAGCAGCCGCCACGCGAACTAAGCCAGCAACCCATGAGAGCGCCGTTTTCACCGCAAAAAGTGAAGCCAGCGTCGGCGCCATCAAACGATCCGCCGCCCGCGCCACCCATTGCCTTGGCGAGTTACGAGCAGTAACAGTAGTGTCGTACTGGCAGCTAAACGGCAAATAACGCCATCTGTTGCAATGTTGAACCTGCTCGTGCCTGAATGGCATGAGCAGGTTTTTTTGTGGACATGTCCATTTTTGCCATTAGGTGCTTATTATGGTCTGGTTGTAAGGGTTATGTTGAGCAAGCAGTGCCTGGATGGGCTGTTTCCTTGACACTTTCGTGTGATGAGCCTACCGTGAAATGAGTCGAAGTCGCCCTCTCGGCGACGGTTGTCCGCCTCTTTTTCCAGGGCATTTCGTTTCATGGTGCGCTATTCGCCTGTTATTCTTGCCGTGCTGCTGATCGTTGGTTTGACGATTGTTCAAATCAACATGACCGACCGCCTGTCTGGCACCAACGTAAGTGCCGAGCAACGTGCCTCGTTGCTCGAAAAAGTACCTTCCGCTATTGGCGATTGGCATGGCGAGGATATGGCTATCGACGCGGGCGTGCGCAAGACGGCCGGCGCCGTGGGCGCGGTGCAGCGCGAGTACCACAATGTCCGCACGGGAGAAAAGGTGCGCGTGTGGTTGATTGTGGGGCATGCCCGAGAAATCTCGGCGCATACGCCCGATATTTGTTATCCGAGCCAGGGCTTCCAAGCACGGGCGTCGGAGAACTCGGTATACCCCATGGTGTTTTCGGATGTGCCGAAGGCCGATTTTCTGACCAACACGTTTCTTCGTCAGAACGCCACGGGGCAACAAATCGAGCGGGTGTTTTGGAGCTGGTACAACCCGATGGATAAAGAGAACGAGGGCAAAGTGGTGTGGGAAGCACCCAGCAATGCCCGCTGGCACTTCGGCAATACCCGTGCGCTGTACAAGTTGTACTTCACCAGCTCGATGCGCGATCCCAAGGAAACTACCGAGCAGAGCGCCTGCATGCGGTTTGCCAAGGAAGCCTTGCCAGAGATCAACAAAGCGTTGTCGGATGTGCCGATTGGGGATGAGGTAGCCGAAAAGTCGGCAGCTACCACAGCTCCTCCGGCGGAGCCAAAGTCCGATGTTGCCAAGCCGGCGGAAACTGTCGCGGAAAAAGCGGCGTCTGCTGACTCAAAGGCGGCCGAGTCTACGGAAGATCCTGTAAAAGAATCTACGGAATCTCCCGGCACTTCCGAGCCGGTGTCTCCCGACAAGACTTTACCGCAGTAGTCATTCGCCGGGTTACATTACGCCGATGCGGCCATCCTCGAGGCCGAGACGCTTCATCTTTTTGTAAAGCGTTGTGCGGTTGATGCCGAGTTGATCGGCGGTCAAGTTGCGGTTCCAGCCGTTTGATTCGAGCACGTCGCGGATGATCTGACGTTCAGGCCCTTCGAGCGCCTCCTTGAGCGTCTTGTGGGCCGAGCCAGCAGTCGAAGTGAATACGACGTTGTTGGCCCCACGAACCTCGGGCGGCAGATCGGCAACAGTGATGATCGGCCCCTTGCCGAGCAGCACGGCCCGTTCGACCACATTCTGCAACTCACGAACATTACCTGGCCAATTGTAGCGCTCCATGGCGAGCATCGCATCGTCAGCGAAGCCTGTGACCTCGCGACGCGAATCTTCGCGCACCTGTTGCAAGAAGCTGTGGGCCAGGGTCGAGATGTCGCTGACCCGCGAACGGAGCGCGGGCAGCTCGATGTTGATTACATTGATGCGGTAGTACAAATCTTGCCGGAAGCGGCCTTCGGAGACGGCTCGCGTCAGGTCTTCGTTTGTGGCCAGCACGACGCGGACATCGACTTCGAAAGTCTTGGTGCCGCCGACTTGCTCGAACTTTAGTTCTTGCAGCACGCGAAGCAGCTTGACCTGCATCGCGGGGCTAGCGGTGCCGATTTCGTCGAGGAAGATCGTGCCGCCATCGGCTTGGAGGAACTTGCCCATTTTTTCGCCGACAGCACCGGTGAAAGCGCCCGCGACGTGGCCGAATAGTTCGCTTTCGAGCAGCGTTTCTGGGAGCGCGCCGCAAGCAACTTCGACGAACGGCCCTTTCGCCCGACTGCTGCGGCGATGGATCGCGCGAGCGATCATGCTTTTACCGGTGCCGCTTTCGCCGGTGACAAGCACCGTGGCGCGAGTATCGGCCACGCTGCTGATCATTTCGAAGACCTTGAGCATCCGCGGATCGCGGCCGACGATGTTGTCCATGCCGTAGTGGCGGTCGAGTTGGGCGCGAAGATTGTCGTTCTCCTGGCGAACGTGACGCTGCGAGATGGCTCGTTCGATCGTCATTAAGAGCTCGTTGTCGATGAGCGGCTTGGTGACATAATCGAATGCACCGGCCCGGATCGCTTCGATCGCGCCGTCTGGCGTGCCATAGCCGGTCATCAGAATTACTTGCGCGGCGGGCCAATTACGGCGGCATTGCTCGAGCAGATCGAAGCCATCGCCGTCGCGCAGGCGAACGTCGGCCAGCACGAGATCGAACGAACCTTTGCGGAGTCGTTCGAGGGCATCGATGTAGCCAGAGGCGGTTTCCAGCTCGTAGCCTTGGCTGCGCAGCCAGTCGGCCATCGAATCGAGGACGTGGCGGTCATCATCAACGAGTAGGAGATGCGATTTGGTCATGGCGTGTATTCGGTGTTTCTAACGAGTGCAATTTCGCATCTTCCAATGACAACCCTGCTCCACGACGCAACGCAGGGCAGTTGCCAATAGTCATTAGGCAACCTCTGCGCAGTTGTGTCGCCAAATATGTACGTCACAGGTTGAGGCGAGGCAACCAAATGGGGCCGTTCGGGCGAGAGGAGGTCGATTCGTGACGATTATGCGCTTTGTGGCGGCCAATGCCGGCCCGTATAATTTTCTGGAGTTCGGTCACGCCCCGGGTGAATGAGTGTTGCGATGTCTTCAGAAAAGGTTCGCGTTGTCGTGAACGACAAGATGCAACGGAAGTATGTGTACTATCGTACCGAACCGGTCGGAAAGAACTTTCATCCGGACTTTAAGCCGCAGTTAACGCCGAAGCAGATGCTCGAGTTGGGCGTATTCGGCGGCAAGTACATGACCGATTGTGCCAAGGAGTTTCCGGGGGACTGGTTCGATGATGCCAAGCTGTGCCAAGAGAAGCACAATCCAAAGCTGAATTTTTTTGGTGTGAACGCTTCGCAGCCATTATCTGTCTGGAAAGAAAAGGGCTGGATTCACAAGGACGACCCGCGCGGCTGGTTCCAGTGGTACTGTCGCTACTACATGGGGCGGCGCGGCGAGGATGATGAGCGGCAGATCAAGCGCTGGAAGGCGATCAGACGTCACATCGCTCAGGTGAAGAAGAACTGCGAGCGCGGTGATATGAAATGCCGCCGTCGGCAGCGGCAAGCGATTTTGCATTGGGCGTATGATTCGCGGAAGTTTTGAGGTGTGGCGATGCACGGCGATAGATGGCTCGAAGCAGTGCTGCAAACAATTGATAGTCACCGCCGATTGATTGATGGAGCGGTGCAGCAGTTGAATGACGAAGAGTTTTTCGGTCGCCCCGTAAAAGGTATCAACAGCGTTGCCAACATCGTGCGGCACTTGGGCGGCAATCTACTCAGCCGATGGACCGACTTTCTGGCGACCGATGGCGAGAAGCCAACGCGTAACCGCGAATCGGAGTTCGAAGACTGGTCTGGTGACCGCGCATCGTTAATGGAGTTTTTCGATCGTGGCTGGCAATGTTGCCGTGCGTCGATCGGTTCGCTCTCTGCCGAGGATTTGACGAAGACTGTTCTGATCCGTGGCGAACCGCATTCAGTCCCATTGGCCGTCGAACGCTCACTCGCGCATACGGCCTACCACGTCGGCCAGATCATGCTGATCGCGCGGCTGGTTCACGACGGCGAGTGGCAGTGGCTTACGATTCGCCCCGGCGGCAGCCAGCAGCACAACGAGCAGACGTGGGGAACGGCAGCGAGCCGCGGGGCAGCTAGTGGCATTCTACGCCGTTAACTCTTTTCCAATGCTAAGGGATGACTCAAAAACAACTTTGGCAGATAGGATTCACCACGGAGACACGGAGGGCACAGAGAAGACGGAAGTAAAAAGAACAGAACACGAATCGTCACGGATCTACGCTCCTTCATCAGAATGAGCTGGAAGATAGACTCTTCTTTGATAGTTGAGGTTAGCGGGGATTCGTGAAGATTCGTGTTCCAATCCTCCTGGGTTTCTTCTCCGTGCCCTCCGTGCCCTCCGTGCCCTCCGTGGTTATTCTGAAAATCGGGAAACTATTTTTGAGTCGTTCCCTCATCATCGATTGCAAACAATCTGCGTTTATCCGCGTTCATCTGCGGTTTCTTTGTAAAAAGGGTTAACGGCGTAGAGTGGCATTATTCCTCAATGAACTAAAAGAGCATGGCATACCGCATCGAATATTCACCGGATATAAGCGACCACTTACAGACATTAACTGCTAGACAACGAGTTCTTGTACTTGACGCCATCGACGAGCAACTTGTCCACGAGCCTGGAGTGGAAACGCGAAATCGCAAGCCGATGCGGCCCAATCCGCTTGCTCCATGGGAGCTTCGCGTTCGTGAGCTTCGGGTATACGATGACATAGCTGAACAGCCGGAGCCGCTCGTGGTGATTCTTGCCGTTGGCGTTAAGAGGCGTGATCGAGTGGTTATCGGGGGCAAGGAGTTTGAGTTATGAAAATCATTGAGAAAGCGGATGCAACGGCAACGCTTGCTGAATATGCAGCGGAAATCGCCAATGGCGCCGTAATCGTGATGAGCGAAGGTCAACCTGTGGCCGCGCTTGTGCCGATTGAGAATGCTGACTTGGAGACCGTGTCGCTCAGCACGAAACGCGAGTTCCTTGAACTAATTGAGCGCTCGCGGGCCCGTGTTGACGCCGAAGGGGGCATTTCGAGCGAAGACATGCGCGCACGATTCGATTGATTGGGCTTTGCTAGATGAGCGGCAGCTATTGCTATCTCAAGATCGTCGAATGGTCTGATGAGGATCAATGCTTCGTCGGAAGTTGCCCCGATCTGTTCTATGGCGGCTGCCACGGCGGTGGGGCGTCGAACGAACCCTCGCCTGGCTCGGGCACTCGCGACGGCTCGGCAAGGATTAGGAGGAACTAGTCGAAAATGGCGAAGCCATGGTCCAAATCACCATGATCCGACTCATACTCAAACGCCTCTGCCGACCAAGCCCATGCCAAAAACGACGATAGCGTTTAACAAACACCGTCTGAGGGCGCGACTCCCGCACCACGCTCAGCCCTCGCCCATGCCTTCCGCGGGCTTTGGCGCGCCGCCTGCGCGTACCTTGGCCTCGATCCGGCGGCCCACATCGCCGTCGACGCACTTCCAGTACTCGAAAGCGCGCTGGAGCACCTCGCCATGCACGCCGCCTAGCAAGCTGCCCGCCACCTGGTCAACCAGCTTCGTTCGCTGCTCGTCGTTAAATACATCTCGCAACAACGCGCCTGGTTGAGAGAAGTCGTCATCGTCGGAACGCAGCGTAGAGGCGCTGCGTACCATCTCGCCATCCGCTTCCCAGCCGTCGGCCACTGGTCCCGTCTCGTCGGCCCATGGTCGGCCTCCGCTATTGGGTGCGTACACGGGCGCGTTGCCGCTATGTTCATACGCCATTTGCCCATCGATCATATAGGTGTTGACCGGGCATTTGGGGCGGTTCACTGGAAGTTGATGGAAGTTCGTGCCGATACGGTTGCGCTGAGCGTCGTTGTAGGCGAACGCGCGGCCGAGCAGCATCTTGTCGGGCGACAGGCCGATGCCCGGCACCGTGTTGCCGGGGGAGAAAGCCGCCTGCTCGATTTCGGCGAAAAAGTTCTCTGGATTGCGGTTGAGCGTCATCGTACCGACTTTGATCAGAGGGTAGTCGGCGTGCGGCCAAATCTTGGTTAAGTCGAACGGGTTGAAGCGGTA
>CAZGMU010000230.1:0-7884 GCA_964526975.1 uncultured Planctomycetaceae bacterium | reverse complement strand
CTGGACGGCATGGTCGTCGCGCGCGACGATTTGCCGGCCGACACGCTGTGCCAGATGAATCACGAGTGGCGCTTTGAGGTTGAGCGAGAGCGAGCCACCCGAGTTGCTGATGATTGCCAGCACCTGGGCATCGTTGGGATTTCCCAGTCCGAGTGGGGCCAACTCACGCCTGGCAACTCGAACCTGGTAGTCCGGCACAAAACGGCGTGGGCTCACCACGCCGAGCGCCACTTCCGGCCGTTCGAGGCTTTGCAGCCAGGCCAGTGCCGGGTTCTCAGAATCTCCGAGGAGCACCCAACGCTGGCAGTCCTCCATCCCGATCAGCCCATCGATAAACGTAAGGACGTCTGTCTCTTCGATCGTAATGGGGCCGAACTTCGTTGTGGAGATGTTCATGGTACTCGTTCCGTTAGACGGTAGGCATACGACGAATGCCACAACCAAAGCTAGCGCGGCGCAGTCGCATGTACTCGCTATAAATGTAATCGGCTCTCTGTTTGGCGCAGTGTCAACCAAACCATGTGCCAGCATACTCGTGCGGCCGATGCTGGCGGATGACCTCGCGTATTAGATAAAATCTAACAGTGACAGCTTCATAATGCTGGCAGCCGTTTGGAGCGAAGCCTGGAACGCGTACTGGCGCGCCGTCAGGTTCGAGATCGCCTCGACAAGATCGACATCGGTGTCTTCCGACAACGCCGACTTCAACTGTACGTTTTCATCTTTCAGGTTTTCGTTGATTGTCGTGAGGCTTTGTAGCCGCGAACCAATTTCCGATCGCGCGAAGTTTACGCGACCAATGTCCACATCAAGGCGGCTGAGAGCACGACTGATTTCCTCGGTATCGCTCTGTTGCACCGCCGCTTTCAATCGTAGCAAGGTATTGAAGACGCTATCCGTCTCCAGCGTATGGCGGTCTTCGCTCGTTAGCACCTGCGTTGCTCCGACGACGCGAACCGACAATGGATTGGACTCGGTTTGCCCCTTGGCAACAAAGCCCAGGTACTGTGCGGCGGAGCTGCCTTCGGCCACGGAAACGCGTAGCGTTCCCGCACCGCCGGTCTGATCGACCAACTCGATTCCATTGCCCGTTTGGGCCAGGCGAGCCAGGATCTGCTTTGTCGGCGTCCCATCGTTGGCCGGGTTGTTATTGATTCGATCAATGACATCTTGAACCGTTTTCGCTCCCGCCAGATCGATCCATAGTTGGGCGCCGTCAGCGGCCGTGATCAGCATGTCGTTGCCTAGGACATTAGCGCCGTCCAACGTGCTGTTGCCGGCACTGTCGGTAGCGGTTGCCGCCTGGTAGGCGGCGCCATCAGGCACAAAGCCGAGATACTCGGCCGCTTGTTTACCGGCCAGATGCTCGACTCGCAGCGAGCCCGTGGTTACGGAGCTTGAATCGACTAGCTCGATGCGGTTCCCATTGGACGACAGACGGGCCAGAACGGCGGTCGTTCCCGTGTTGTTGCCGGCGGCGGAGTTGATCGCATCGACCACATCTTGCAAAGACGTGGCGCCAGCCAGGCTGACTTGCAACGCCGTGCCATCTCGGGCGACGATTCGCAAGTCATCCAGCTTCGCGGCCTCGAGTTGCTCGAGCTTTTCCGTCGCTTGAATTCCCAGACCACGATTGAAATCCGCGAGTTGGGTTTGCTCCGTATAGGTACGAATACCAAGCTGAGTGGCGGTTTGTCCGCCATTTTCACCGATGGTAAAATCCGCGCCGCTCAATCGAGATTGCACTTTGATGGCGTTACCGGCGGCGTTGATCTCAGCCGATAGTCCTAACCCCGACGAAGAAATAAGATTAAGCAGCTCTTCGATTGTCTGGGCGCTGCTCGTGTCGAGTGTTACGGTTTTGCCGCCATTCGTAAGAACCAACCCTGAAGCCGAATCAAACGACGCCCCATCGCCGCCGAACGTGATTGGGCCGAAGCTTCCGACTTCGACCGGGTTCGTGCCGGATGCTTCAGCCGATGTGGCATCGTGATAATCAACGACGGCTTCGAAAAGCCCCTGGGCGCTAATCGCGGCGGCAACTTGAGCCCCGGTCGAGACACCGGCTTCGATCTGAACCGTCAACGTCTTATTAGCCGGATTGCTGTCGTCGTACGTAACCACTTCGGAACCAGCAGTGCCGCCAGCAACAAAAATCACATGAACATCATTGAGTGCAGCGCCGTTCTGATTGGCCGTCAACACGATGTCATTGTTTTTCGAAGTCGAAACGATCCGTCCCTGCGCCCGGGTGCCGAACAATGAGTCAAGCCGGGTCGTTTTCAAAAGAACGGGATTGAGCGAATTGCCCTCTAATATATTGTTGGCAGCCATGCCAGGCGGAAATCCCAATTCGCTGGCCGCACGACCGCCTGTCACCTCCGAAATGCTGATGTCTCCAGACGGAGAGGTCAGCCTTAGTCCCTTACCGGTGACGTCCACTACGATCTCGGTGCCGGCCGGCGCGCCACGTTCGATCAACTTCGCAACATCGCCGAGCGTAACGGCCCGGCTCAGGTCGATCACGCTGGTCTTGGTCGACGAACCCAAGTTGATCGATAGGGAAATCGTAGCGTTGCGCGTGATGCCCTGGCCGCCGTTGATCGTGCTGAGAAGCGTATCGGCCGATAACTGTGGCTTGAGTTCACCACCTTCGATCTGTTGCGAGATGCCGCCGAAGACATCGGTGCCTGGCAGGTTGGTTGCGAACAGTCGCTCAAGATCGACATAGCTGCGCAATGCACCTTCGTTACCCGAATACTGGACATAATCGCCGACAAGATCGTAAGGCTGGACCTGCGAACTGGAACCGGCGAACAAGTAGCGCCCCTGTAGTTTGGCATTGCCGGCGCTTAGCAGCGCCTGGATGGCTTCGTCGATATTGTTCACCAGCGTTTGTCGCTCGCTGTCGTTGCTCAATGTTCCGGCGATTCCCACGACCTGGCTACGGATGTCGATCAAGATGTCCGATACGCCGGTAAGCTTGGCATCGGCGTTGGTTAGATATTGATTGCTCGATTGAATGTTCGTGGAGATCTGGGCTTTGCGGTCGATCAGGCGTTGCAGATTGATAGCGCGAAGCGCGGCAGGAGCATCGTCGCTGGGCAACAGCATGCGCTTGCCGGTGCTAATCTGGTTCTGCAGCGTGAACAGCGAAAGCTGATCGCTTTGCACCTGGCCGACCAGGCGCTGGCGGACAAACAAGTCGCCGACACGCGTTGTGGGAATTGGGATGATCGCCATGGGATACCGCGGGTGGGCGGCTACGGTAGGTTATCGACAGATGGTTTCAAACGTAGTTGAATTCGTACACGAACTAAATGCTTCTCACAAATCGAACCGCCAAGTACGCAAAGAACGCCAAGCAATTCACTGCTGATTTCTGTCTTTCTTGGCGTACTTAGCGGTTCGTTCATTCTGCTAGGTGCTCTAATAAACCGATTCCAAGGCACCCTCACCCCCGGCCCTCTCCCAAGGGGAGAGGGGGTTTTGTTAAATCTTCACCAACATGTCCAGCAAATCGGAAATCGTTTGGATATATTTGGCGGACGCTTGAAAAATTCGTTGCATGGTCAGCATCTTGATCGCTTCCTCGTCGATACTGACTCCGCTGACGGCTTGCTGTTGGGCGGTCAGCGTTCCTTCGAAGGTGCGATATCCTTCAGCGACCGATTGGGCAACGGAGGACCCCTGCGTCACCTCGTTGATCAGTTGGTTGTACAAGTCGTTGAGCGAAGCATCGCCGGCCGACACGAGCGGCTGGTCGAGAAAAGCGGCGAGCTTCTCGGCATTGCCGGCGCCGTTGCCGATGCCCTGTGAGCTTGCCGCGAATTTGCCTGCGTTATCGATGCCTTTGACTTCGGCGTTGACGCCGATGTTGGCCGCGGTGGAGCCGGTGAAGAAAGTATTGAGTCCCAGCGCGGCCAGCACACCACTCGTATCGCCATCGAAAGCGAACTCGATGTCGGCCGAGTCGGAACTGATCTGCAACGCCCCGGACGATGTGATTTTGGCGGAGATACCGTCGATCGCGTCGAGCTTTTGCGCCAGCTTGGCAAGTGTTGTGTCTTCGTCGAGGCCTTCGAGCTTGATGTCGATTCGATCGGTGTGAGTTGTGTTGGCGTTTTTGCTGTGAACGATCACGTTGAACGTGCCGTTCAAGGGAGTGAAATCGAGCCCCGCCTCGTCGAGTGGTGCGCTAACGTCATGAATGGACTCAACGCTCGTTAGCTTTTGAAAACCGACGAGCCCCTGCCCTTGCGAGAAGGCTTTGTTGAATTCGAATGCCAGGGCGCCGGCAAAATCGTTGAGGCGATTGAGGAAACCGCCCACGATCTGGTCGCGAGCAGCGTACAGGCCGCCGACTTCGCCGCCGGTGGTTTGCACCTTGCCATTCGTATCTGTAAATCGAATGATGCCGGTGGCCGCGCCATTCTGGCTGGTTCGATCGACCGTCACCGAGCGGCGTTGGCCTTCAAAAACGAGGAAGTCGCCCCCGACGGCGACGCTGATGCCGCCGCTGGGCTGCTCGGCCACTTGAATAGTAAGCAGCTCCGACAGGCGGTCGACCGCTTCTTGCCGTTTCACTCGCAGGCCACCGGCTTCGCTGGCGGACGAGCCTCCACCTTCGGTCGAGGCGATCTGAATATTCAATTTACGAATTTGCTCGGCAAGCTGATTGATTTCATTGGCATTGGCCGTGACGCGCTGGTCAAGCTGGCTTTGGATGTCCGACACGCGGCTGCTCAGGTTGTTCATCAACTCGGTAAGCGTAACGCCTTTGCCGACAGCCAGGTTTCGCGCGGCGGCGCTACTGGGATCGTTGACCACCTCCTGGACGGCATTGAAAAAGCCCGTAACCGCGCTGTTCAGGTCGACGGCGCCGGAAAGGGCATTCAGGACGGTTTCCAGCTCGCGATAGGTTTGCTCTTGCACCTCGGCATTGGCCCGATCGCCTTTGGCGCCGACAAGCCGGTCCTGCACGAACTTGTCGATTTTCTGCACAATGCTGTCGACTTGAACGCCGAGGCCGAGCACCAGGCCACCCATGCGTTGCACGGGCGCCGGTGTGAAGATAGCTTCTTCGCGAACGTAGCCGGGCGTGTTGGCGTTGGCAATGTTATTGCCAACGACCTGCAAGCCAATTTGCATGGCTTGCAGCGTGCTGCCGCCGATTTGAATCGAGCCGAACAGACTCATGTGCCACCCCGAACGAGAGAGCTCAAGTCGTTCGCGTGGAACTGCTTGTTACACACAGGATTGCGTGTCGCCCTGCGTGGCCCAATCTATCGTCCCGAATCGATCAAAATCGCCGAGACGCCAAGCAATATCACCGACGAACGTGCGTTCTCGCCGCGAAAAACCGCGGTATACACAGATGAGATCAAAGTCAGAAAACCGTTACGCGGCCTGGTCCACCAGCGAACCGCCGGAAGTGGAGCCGGGCCCATTATCATATGTCGGCTTTGGACGTCCGCCGGTAGCCATAATTTCTATGATCTGTGAAAGATGTAGAAGCGATCGCTGGACCACGACCCAATTGGTCAGGCTCTGATGCCGTAATAGTTGCGTCCGATTGGCTGTTTCGCGAATGCTGGCTTGCACATTGCGGCGACTAATCGCGGGTAAGCGATCGGAAAGTGATTGAATGCTATCAGACGGCAGCCCTTCCCCATCGGCGCGAGCTAGCAACGCCTGGCGGCGCTCGTGGCATGCTTGCAAGCGAGCTGCCAGCTCTTCCTCACGGGAGCTGATCGCGGAGAGCGCGTCGATGTCTCCGGTCATCAAGAGCGATCGCTTCTCGCCAAGCACGGCAAGCAGCCCCCCCTGCACATCGGCCAAGTCGGCTAGCAGGGCGCCGATCTCACCTTCGTAGCTTTCATCCATAAATCGCGTGGGCAGCGCCCACTTTCCTGTTCTTCGGCTTTGCACGAAAATATGGGGCAACCGGACGCTAGCGCGTGCCGGCTGATTCCGAACGCCTATCGACGCGACAATTGCGACAGCTCGTTCAAGCCACTCGCCGGTGTCGACTCGGCATACTGGGGAAATTGCCGGGCAAACATCGGATCGGCGAATTGCGCGGCGCTGGCTTTCGTCAGGTGCTCGGACATCGTTTGATCCAATTGGCCCTGAAACACTTCTTCCGCGCGACCGCCGTGGAAGTAGGCGGGCTTGCCCACGGTCGAACGCATTGCCTTGATCATCTGACCGTAGAACGCTTCGCCGACGAACTGCGTGAACTTCTCGTGCAGCTCCGTGGTTTTCTCACCACCCTTGGCGGCCGTGGCGGAAGAGAGCCCGGCACCCGGCTTTCCTGGCGATGGAGCGTTTGCGGCGAACTGCATGGCGGAGGCGTTGAATTTGCCGATTGTGTTCATGTTAATTCCGTTTTCATTTTTCCATCTTGGCGTGCCGGCAATTCGTGCTGGGCTTATTCAATGATCAGTCGACCGTGCAACTTTCCGTTCCGGTCGATGCCCTTGATGATTTCGACCATGTCGGCGGTCGGCACTTTTAGATTATTAAGCTGATCGACTAACGTTTGCAGCTTGGGAGAGCTGGACTGATCCACGTCGATCGCCGAGAAGCTGGGAGTGGTGGCATCGACAACGACGTTCCGATGAGACACGATCACGTCGCCGATCTCCACGTCACCGCTGATGACGATCGTGCCGGCGCGAGGATTGATCACGACTCGCGACTCTGTCTGCGGCTCTTCCATCTGCGTTTCCAACAATTCCGATGCAAAGGCGACCGGGTCGCTCAGGAAGACGCGAGGAATTCGCACCATGATGTTCGCGGCGTTGATCGCTTGAACCATCTCTTCGGTCTTTCGTGCATCGTGGGCGTCGGCGTAGGCGGCCACCTTTTCGCGGGTAAGTTGGACGACTTCATTGGCTGTTTGGAAGTCGGCGTGGTTTTTATCCAGGATGAGCGTGATATATCCGTCGCGGTAGAACGGAGTGAAGATATCGGCTTCGATCTGGCAGCCGGCATGGACGACGCCCACCATGGGTTGCAAGGGATTGTCGATCGAGACCTGCCCCTGACACAGAGCGTAAACGCGTTTGTCTTCGGTATTGGGACCGAGCAGCGAGGCGAACGCGAGCTGGCCGCCGTCGAGACTTTTGCCATTGATCGCGCTGACAAAGCAATCGACTTTATCGCCACGACGGGCGCCAGTCGACGGGACCGTGGCCGTGACCATCACTAGCGCGACGTTCTTCATTCTCCGGAGGTCTTCCAAGCCGTTTTGTCGGGCATCGGGCGGAGCGACCGGGTTGCCGAGAATCTCCATCGCGCGGGCGACGGCGCGCATCGTCGGGCCGTCGTTGGCTTCGCCGGTGCCATAGAGACCGACAACAAGGCCCCAGCCGCGAAGGACGTTTTCTTCCTGACCCTTGAGGCGGCAGATGTTCTTGAGCCGCGTGCGAGCCGATGCGAAGCCTGGCGAGAAGGAAATAATCAAGCAGGCGATAATCAGCTTCTTTAACATACTCGAACCTTTTTTCACCACGGAGACACGGAGGGAAAAAGAAAGAAAAGAACACTAATCAACGCTAATCTTCATTAATCTGTTTAGAGGAGCGAAGATTAGTGTTCTTAAATTAGTGTTTTCAAAAACTCTTCTCCGTGTCCTCCGTGTCTCCGTGGTTAATTCTCTGAAACTTCAATGACTAGAACGGCTTCACGCCGTCGTACCACCGGACAAACCAGCCGCGATTCGTGCTGTCGTGAACGAAGCCCTTCTTGCGAATGCGAATTTGTCGATCGGCAACATCGTCGCTACGAACCATCCGGTCCGGTCCAATCGACTGCCGCCGCACCTCGCCTGTCAGGGATTGCTCCCACACCTCGTCGTCGTTCTGCACTTCGCTGTGA
>CAZGMU010000229.1:4146-7893 GCA_964526975.1 uncultured Planctomycetaceae bacterium | reverse complement strand
GTTCAATGACGACCGGATTCCAGTTGCCCCCGGATGAAAGACGGGGGTCACATCAGGTTGCATACGGTTTTCTTGAGTGGTCCGAACCCAACCAAACTGGAACCTCGTTTGCGCCACTTATTCTTTCAACCGCAACACTAGAGAAGAAGCGCACTCGACATGGATCGGAGTACTGGATTCGTGGAGCAGGGGAGGACGCGGAGTTAAACGGCGTGATGAGCGAAAAGCTTCGCTTGGAGTTTGGCATCGAACTTCCGCCGTTCGATGGCACATCGATTGAGGACTACATTGCTGCGGTGGCAGCCGTCGCACCGAAAAATATCACTTGGAAGCTGCGACGCCAGATTGCTGTAGGCGTGTTTCCCTCTGCGCGAATGGCGATGTATCGCGATCTCGATCCAGATCACGGAACGCTTCACGCCAGTGAAATCGTCCGATCAATGCTGACTGGATCGAACAGCGACGCAGAGAACCCTTTTGGTGACGAATACAATGTCGACGAACCGCACATCGAGGCAGCCGTTCCGCATCTCGTCATGGATGCTGATTCATCCCAGTTCAGTACCCTTGTCGATATTGCCGAAGGCAAGAATGTAGCAGTTGAAGGTCCCCCCGGAACTGGAAAATCCCAGACCATCGTCAATGCGATTGCCTCTGCCCTTGCCGCAGGAAAGAAGGTTCTGTTCGTCGCCGAAAAATTAGCGGCGCTGAACGTAGTCAAATCGCGACTTGATGCTGTCGGGTTGGGCGAGTTCCTCCTCACATTGCAAGCCGAACGCTCAACAAGAGAGCAGGTAATTGCATCGATCCGCGAACGCATTGAGATGGACCAGCCATCCGCAGTCCGAGACTACGAACTCCAGTTAGCCGAATTCCAGCGTTCGCGAAGCGAGCTTGCCGAATACATAGCTCTCCTCACGGCGCCATTCAAAAACACCGGCTTCTCCGCCCACGAAATCCTCGGAAAGACCATCGCGTCTTCTCGCTTTGACGATGTCAGTAGCTCGGTTATCAACTCCTGCTCCATCCCAAACCTGTATCTCTCCAGAGCTGGCTTGCTAAGGCTGAAGCAAATTGCCTCTGACGCCGCAGCGGCACATGTTGCCACACGAACGGTGGCAAAGCATTGGCGTAGGACGCAGCTAAAGAACCCAAATCGATTTGTAGTCGAAGAGGTTTGCGAGCTCGCGAAGAATGCCGCTGACGGCTTTGCGCGACTGTCCATACTCGGTCAGCGTTCGGTCCACTTTGGAGTATCCAACCTAAGTGTCGCTAACTTGGTGTCGCTTTCTTCCTTCCTTGCCGATGCCGTCAAACTCCGAGGAGATGATGCGCGGGACATCCTCGCTCCGCTGCTCATTAGCGGCATGGGACCACAATTCAAAGAGTTCGTTACGAACTGCGTTCGACATCAAGGTCTCCGTAAAGAGCTCGACGACATCCTGGCTCTCGATGCTTCCTCGGAGGTGTTGGCAGCGGTTCACCGTATCGACGCTCTTTGCTCATCACTGGGCTTCGAAAGCCTAGATCGAAAACAGATCGACGCATACTTCATCGGTTGGGAAGCGTGGCTCACCCAGCAAAAGCAGTTGCTCGCTGACTTGGAGCCAATGACAACCGAGATATCGAACTCCGATACCTGGCTCCTGTCGGACATAGACATTGCCCATCGGGCAATACGGTCAGCGGGGTCAACCGCTTTACTTTATCGCAATACCACTGCCGCAGAACCCGGCGCTTCATCTTTGCTACGAAGGTGCTGTGCTGAAGGAAGGCAACTGCGCGAAGAATGGGATCATCTGCAGATCGCGGCGCCGCTCGCGCTCGAAGCATCAGTCCATTCTTTGACTGAGTGGACTGCTGCGCTTCGCGCCGCGGGAACCTTCAGCGTGCTTTCATCGAGATTTCGGCGCCTCAAACGTGAGGTAGCCGGTGCACTTAACATGAGCACATTCGAAAAGAGTTCCGCGCTAGCTCAACTGGAACGAATTCTGACATTCAAACGGCGCGAAGATGCCTTCACCAAGAACATTCAAGTTACTGCTCTCTTCGGGCATCACTTTTCCGGGGTGCAAACCGACTTTGAGTCGTTTGAGACGCTCGCATCATTCTACGATGCCGTGAACTCAAACTTCTCCAGTCCTCAAGGACGCGCACTCCGACAAACGCTTCGTACAGCTTCAGTCGAACTTCTTGAACTGATCCCCTCAACCGAAAACCGTCCTGATCCCAGCGCTTACGGGGTCTCTTCATACGCCAATCTAGCGGCTTACATCGCTGATGCGCAAAATGGCTTGCGGGAAATGAAACGCGGCTCCGTAGAGCTGGAACAGCTATCGCGCATATTTAAGAATCCCTCCGAAATTGAGGTCCGCAATCTCTCTTACATCGCAAAGCTGGTCGAAACACTCATCGCACTTACTCAACTGCTCGACGCCAATACCCAGGTTCAGTCCTTACTTGGCTTCAGGTTTGCTGGGGCGCAGACCGACGTGGAGCCGTTAGAGCCAATATGCCAACTACTTCCCGGACCTGCCGATCACGCTAAGCTTGCTTCCTCCTTGATCGCCTCTGGCAACACGGAAGCTGCGCAAGAGCATATTCTTGAACTCATTGATGCAACAACATCCTCCAGTGAGCAGCTCCTCTCAGTCTGCCGTGCGGCGCAGATTTCTCCAGAGCACTTCGCGTTGGGCACACCATCCGAAATGGCAGCGCAGCTAACAGCGGCAGCAGAAGATAGGGAGGGGCTCCTCGTTCACGCCGCCATGACCTCGCATTGGGGGGCAATAAACGAGTGTGGAATTGCACCACTAGCGGATCATCTAATCGGCACCACAGACCGTCTCGATGACCTCGCTGAACTCGTGGAAGCAGCGGCGATGCGGACGCTGGCAAAATCGCTCTGCGCAGAACAGGGACAGCCATTAGCAAAATATTCTGGACAGACGCTTAACAAACTTAGGCGCACTCTAGCAAATCAGGATCGTACGCTCACAAAGCTGTCTCGCAAGGTTCTTCGGCACCGAATTCACACCAACGCCAAGCCGCCACGCGGAGTGAGCACAGGAAAGAAGTCGACCTGGACCCAAAAGGCGCTTCTCGACAACGAGATCGCCAAACAACAGCGCTTCGCTGCCGTTCGCGAACTAACGGGAAGAGCCGGTCAAGCTTTGCAGGAGCTAAAGCCGTGTTGGATGATGTCGCCGCTCGCAGTTGCTCAGTATATCCCAAAGGGCGGGTTGCAGTTTGATCTCTGCATCATCGACGAAGCTTCGCAGATGCCTCCGGAAGCCGCTATCGGCGCTCTGCTCCGAGCGAAGCAAGTAGTGGTAGTCGGCGACACCAACCAGCTCCCACCAAGTTCATTTTTCAGAACCGTTCTTGATGACGAAGACACTGATGAAGACGATACCGTTGTCAGTGAATCCATTCTTGAGATGGCGAACGCAACATTCAGACCGGCAAGGCGCCTACGCTGGCATTATCGGTCGAGGCACTCCGGACTGATCAAGTTCTCCAATCGCCTCGTGTATGACGACAACCTAGTTGTCTTCCCATCGGCAAGCGAAGCAGCATCAAACATGGGAGTCGAGTACAGGCGCATAGATGGCTTGTACAAAGCTGGCACCAATCCGATCGAAGCACGCGCCGTCGTCGATGCGATACTAGATTTCATGCGCTCAGATTCTGGCAGATCGCTTGGAGTGGTAACGCTCAACCAGCGACAACGCGACTTGATACGGG
>CAZGMU010000229.1:2089-4136 GCA_964526975.1 uncultured Planctomycetaceae bacterium | reverse complement strand
AATTTGATTACGCACTGAGCAGCGACAAGTCGGCTCAGACTTACGTTGACGCCTGGAAAGAGAAGAACGACGGTCTTGAAGAGTTTTTCATCAAGAACCTTGAGAACGTTCAAGGCGACGAGCGGGACGTTATTTTCATCGGCACAGTTTACGGTCCTGAGTCAGAAGGCGCGAAAGTGCACCAACGCTTTGGACCCATCAACGGCGTAGCTGGAAAGCGCCGTTTAAACGTTCTTTTCTCGCGCGCCAAGCAGAAGATCGTGACGTTCTCGTCTATGACCTCTGCAGATATCGTCGCTGAGGAGAACGGTAACATCGGCGCATTCATTCTCAAGCGGTGGCTCGACTACGCTGCCACCGGTCAACTTGATGCTGGAGCTACGACCACTAGAGAACCAGATTCCGACTTTGAAGTGTTCGTTGCTAATCAGGTCCGCGCAATGGGCTTAGAGCCTGTTCATCAAGTGGGCGTCGCTGGCTATTTCATCGATCTCGGCATACGGCACCCCGATTGGCCATATGGGTACATACTTGGCGTAGAGTGTGATGGCGCCAGCTATCACAGCGCAAAGTCCGCGCGTGATCGCGACCGCTTAAGACAAGAAGTTTTAGAAGGACTTGGGTGGAGGCTGCATCGCATTTGGTCCACCGATTGGTTCAACAATCCGCGCCTTGAAGCCGAACGACTGCGCGCAGTCGTCAACGAGCGTTTTCAGGAGCTGAAAGCCAAAGAACAATCCTTCCGAACGACAGTTCAGTCCGCCCCGGATGACGACAGAGAAGAGCCACCCGCCGCACGCGAAGCGACATCGGCAACCGCGGCTATCGTCCGTGACCTCATGGTCAACTCTATGAGAAATGAAGGCGTCGAGGCTGGCGACACCGTCCGCATTCGCTACCTAGACGACAATAAAATTCTACAGTTCGTCATTCATCATGGCGCAAACGAGCCTGACCGCGGCTTCATCAACCTAGACTCACCCCTGGGTAAGGCGGTGTTGGGGTTAGAGCCCGACGATGAGGGTGAGGTGCTGAAAGGTAGTTACGTGCGGAAGTTCATCGTTGAAACCGTTGTTAAGGCGCTCGCGAAGGAGGAAGCCTGACATCTACACTAAGAACGTCAACAAACATTAGCTGACGCGCAAAACAAATTGCGCAAACTTGACTATCCGCCGCCCCCGGCGATATGCTCTCTATAGGGATTATCTCATTTCTTCTTGAGAGACAGAATGCTTCGAAATGCACTCCTTGGCTTCCTACTGACTATCGTCGCTGTCGAACCGGCTATTGCACTAGAGTGCTACACAAGAAGCTACGCCTCCCCGCATCTCTCAAAGCATCCCCACCAGACGGTAACATCGATATCTTTAATCGTTGGAAAGTCGGTGACCTACACTTCCGCGTACACTGCCCTGATCTCGCTACAGCGTCGAGGCTCACAGAAAGTGTTAAGTACAGGACTTGGATGCACCACAATTGTCGATGAACGGGGAACAATGTCGTGCTCAGTCGACTGTGATGGCGGAAGCTTCGATCTAAAACGCGCCGCGGACGGCAGCCATTTGCATCTTCACCTGAACACTCCGCTCGTATTGTCTGAAGGATGCGGTCTCAGCGATGAAGAAGAGGACGCCTTCCATATTTTGGAACCGGGGCTCGATGATCGAGTTTTTCGCCTCAATCGCGCGCGCCCGGAACAGTGCGAGATTATTAAAGCGCGTCATCCCGATGCGCGTGCCGCATTCGGACAGCGCTGATGTCGTTTGGCGACATCCATCAGCGTGCCCTATCCAAATCTCTACGCAGGTCTCTCATTGGTCATGGAAATCGCGTTTAAGCAGGAATGCCATCGAGCGCTCAGAATAACTCTTGACGAGCGCGTGACAGAAAGAACCCGTGGCCATTTCCATTCCAACAACGCAAACCACTTTTCTCGGAGAGACATTCGAACCCGTTTGATCTCCATACAGTTCCGTATGGCAGTGTTTGATATCCATCGTTGTAGATAGAGTCGCTGTGGCACATGCGTTCGCCTGCATCAGCGTCT
>CAZGMU010000229.1:1574-2079 GCA_964526975.1 uncultured Planctomycetaceae bacterium | reverse complement strand
CCCAATCGTATTCGCACCAAGCCGGTTTTTTGGGGGGTAGGTTTTCCAACTGAGAAATTTCACAGTTGAGAACAGCTTGAGAAGCTTCGTCGTTTGGAGAACTACTGCACATGATGTTGCCAGAAGGACTTCTAAAGCCTTGTGACAAGGGTATGCGATCTGTGACGTTCGAGGGTGCTGATGAAACACGCGTCCAGTATTCCGGATTGAACGCACAGGCTGACGAGGGCTGCTTGTAAAGCCTGAATACGCCATCATCCAAATCTGGGACTAGAATATCGTGGCCTTCTTCACTGTGCAGACTGAAGCTTCCCTTGCTAACTCGAAAATGGGCAAGCAGCGATTCATTGCCCTCAAGTATCACACCGAACGAGCCGCAATCGCCGTCGCAGTCCATCTGTGCGTGACAGTAGACACCGGCTTTACCGTTGACCTGGCCAGGATCGCATGTCCCAGCATTGTAATATAGCGTTCGACTACCCCTTCGCGTGAGCCACACTTGATA
>CAZGMU010000229.1:0-1564 GCA_964526975.1 uncultured Planctomycetaceae bacterium | reverse complement strand
ACTCGGAGCTTCCCTGCTTGAAGGCAAATTCGAAGGAGGTCACGGTCTGATGGGGATACTTCGCTAGATGGCGAGCATCGTAATCACGAGAATAGCAAACTGGGACATCTGCTGCTGCTGCGGTTGTTATCGTACTGAATAAGATTAGCCAGAACAGTCTCATAGTTGTTCGTTGGTCCAATTTGCTAAGGTTGCTGCCAATTCGTTGTAGGTTGCGTACCCAGCCTGCAATGCGGCTCGTATCCTGAGCCAATCTCGTGTGTCAGTTGGATAGGAGAGATTGATCTAGTTTCGCGCCAAATTACATCTGCTCAATCTAGCTATGGCGCCTTCAAATTCTCCGAGCTGCCACGCTTTAAATGTTTGTCCCCCGACTATCACGGTCACGGTGGAGCTTAGAAACATCCTCCGCGTATGCTGCAATCTGTTCTCACTAAGGAACACTGCGAACTCGAGATTGGGTAGCGTTTGCGCTGTCGCTTTTTCTGTCTTATCTCCGAACAAGACTTGCACGTTTTCAAAATGCTGCCCCTCGTTCCAGCCCCAATCCGTCTTGATTCTTCGTGTCCACTCATCGTCATCAACCCTGATGATCCAGCTCCCCTTGCTTAGTATGGCAATTGTCAGGGTGGCTTCCGTGCCATTCACTGCTGTGACTTCACCGTGAACCTGACATTGAACGAGCGATCCCGCGGCATACCGCTCGGCATAGCTCCATCCTGATGTTCCGAGTGGTTCATCGTCGGTCCAGTACGAAGAATTATCCCCTTCACTCCTATTCTGTGCAGAGCTGGGGGCGGCGAATGCCAACGCGGCGACAATGTTCAGCAAGGTCATGATGAGTGCAGGCGAATTCGTCCGCAAACCAAGAGTTGGCATTCCAGTCCCCCCGCTACCTTATTAAGAACGCCGTACGGTGCACGAGCATGTAACGTAGAGTAGCCGTCTTCAATATGCTCGTAGTAGCAGCGAGGAAAAAAGATGGACGCCCAGGGTAATAAAGGGCGAGAGCACGGTGCATTTAGCTTCTTGTCTGCATTTTTCGCGACCCAAGCCATTGCCCGTACTGACGAGCTTACGTGCGCTGCCGTTCGCGACATCGGATGGTTTCGTGCAGTCCGTATTCACCCAAACAGGAACAGCAAGTTTGTCACCAAGCTGTATCCTTCCGACATCGTTGTGATTTTTCGAACAGTCGCCCAGAATAGCAATGATGACCCATGGACCGAAATCGGTGCGTTCGGCAATCGAACAGAGATTGTCTGAACTCCGAGGATCGAATCAAGGGTTGGGGAGCAGGTACTCGTAGAGGCGAGGTGTTCTATCGATTTCAATTGAGCATGTGGCGTCAAGAGAAGCGAGCCGCTGTGGGTTCACAAAGTCGGTAGGCGTGTGTCCCCGGCGTGTCCCGAAGGAGCACCTAGCCAACGAGTGCTGCTGTTTGGTAATCGTAATGGATTATGCTATAAGCTGAAAACTTGTCGGGACATGCGGGACCTTAACGACTTTCCCCCAGTCCCCCAGACTGGTGCGCTAACCAGGCTGCGCTACGCTCCGACTTCGG
>CAZGMU010000228.1:6211-7916 GCA_964526975.1 uncultured Planctomycetaceae bacterium | reverse complement strand
CCGTGGTGAATCCTATCTGCCGAAGTTGTTTTTGAATCATCCCTTAGCAAGGCGCCTTGCTACTACAACCCTACTCCGCAGCGACTGCTGACCCTCAAGAAAGGACGCCTTCATTTATCCCCAAGATCCGCACGCTTCGAGCGAATAGTCGGTCTGGCTCGGTCATGCCGCTGGCATGTCGCGAAAAATCGACATCCCCGCATGAGCCGAAAACATAACCGCGCGGCGGGGTCTATCTCCGATGTTTCGCCAACTACCTGTCCGCGCATCCACGGTAGTGACTCCCACACTCTCGATCAGTTGGAGCTTTAGCCTCCGCACTCTATTAATCGGTACAACACTGCTCGCCTTGGCACTGGGCTGATCGTCTCTAGGACAGAAGTGCCATGCGATAGCATCTTCAAGCTGCCTCTGCTACGCTACCGCCATTGCTTATCACGAACATCGGAGGTGATTATGGCGGAATCGACGGTCGTAGGGCGAACTCCCTTGCGCGCTTGGGTGGTGGTGCTGGCCGGCATGTGTGTCAATCTTTGCCTCGGCATTCTCTATGCCTGGAGCATTTGGAAGGCGAATCTGGTTGGCAGCGAGAAGTCCCCGGCCGGCTCAGCGATGAGCGGCGTCAACGAAGGTTGGGTTTATTTGACCGACGCGCAGGCGACTTGGGCCTACGCGATTTGCGGAATCACGTTCGCCCTTTTCATGATCCCGGGCGGCCTGTTGCAAGATAAGCTTGGGCCGCGGCTAGGCGCGACGCTCGGCGGTTTGTCGTTGGGGGCTGGCTGCATTCTGGCAGGGATCGGGAAAAGTTATTTAGCGCTGATCGCCGGCTTTGGCGTGCTGGGCGGGATCGGCATGGGGCTCGGTTACGCGGCGGCCACGCCTGCTGCGGTGAAATGGTTCGGCCCCGAACGCCGCGGGCTCGTGGCAGGACTGGTCGTGGGCGGTTATGGCGCGGCCGCTATCTACATCGCCCCATTGGCGAAAAGCCTGATTGCCCACTACGGAATTTCGCAGAGCTTCATTTTCCTGGGCGTCCTGTTCGCGATTGTGATCGTCGCGGCAGCTCAGCTTCTCTCCATGCCGGGCAAGGAGTACCAACCAGTCACAACCAGCAAAACGAACGTGGCAACTACCGTCTCGATGCCGCAATTGCAGTTATCTGCCCGAGAGATGCTCAGCACGTGGCAATACTACGCGATGCTGCTGATGTTCATCGCTTCAGCCCAGGCCGGGCTGTTGGTGATCGCGAACGCGGCGCCGATTCTCAACGAAACGGCGCGCGGCGTCGGTTTTCTGGCAGCCAACGCCTGGCTGCTCGCTTCCTATGGCGGCTTTATCAACGCGGCAGGTCGAGTGGGAACCGGAGTCTATTCCGACAGAGTAGGCCGCCGACAAGCGTACATGATCAACGGCCTGGCAGCGTTCGTCTGCCTGATGCTGACACCAACCATCATGCGATCCGGTAGCGCGCCGTTGCTGTTTCTTGCCGTGGGAGTCGCTTACTGGCAATATGGCGGCGGACTCTCTCTGATGCCTGCCATGACGGCCGACTATTTCGGCGCAAACGATTTGGGATTTAAATACGGCCTCGTCTTTTTAGGTTGGGGCATTGCATTCCTCATCCCACAAATCGCCGGCTACATTCGCGATCTGACCGGCAGGCTCGACAACGCTTTTTACCTCTCCGGCTTGCTGATGCTGT
>CAZGMU010000228.1:0-6201 GCA_964526975.1 uncultured Planctomycetaceae bacterium | reverse complement strand
TTTGCAGTGGGGCTTAGCCGAGTGGTTCGCGCACCGGGAGAACAGCACAGCGGGGCGCCAGTGATTGTCGTCAAAAAATGACTGGCTTTACCTCTCGACTTTTTCCAAGCCGCCCAGCGGACGTGCGCTTTCGCACCAGCTAACTTGCCTCCCGTCGCAGCCGTTTCTATGCTGAGTGCTTCCCGCCCACGCTCCTTCCCTGAATCAAGAGTGGACTTTCTACGATGCGACACCGCGGACTTAAGCTCCTCGTTCTCTTGGCCGTTCACCTAGATTGGCTAGCGATTGCCCCAGCATCGGCCGGTGCTGCCGACCCGCCTGCCCCCAAACGGCTACTGTTTTACAACCGTTCGGTCGCGTTTCAACACCCGGTTGTGCAAACGACCGACGGCAAGCCCTCTTACGCGGAAAATATTCTGCAGCCGCTCTGTAAAGAGAATGGTTGGAAATTGGTCAGCACCAAAGACGGCCGCATCTTCACGCCGGAGAATATCGCGAAGTTTGATGCGTTCCTGTTTTTCACCCAGGGCGATCTGCTCGCCGAGAAATCGGTCGACAACACTCCCCCCATGAGCGCGGAAGGCAAGCAAGCGCTGCTCGATGCCATCAAGAACGGCAAAGGGTTTGTCGGCTTCCATTGTGCTTCCGATACATTCCACAGCCCCGGTAAACCTGCGGAAGCTCAGCCGGTCGGCAAACGCGATCCCTACATCGACATGGTCGGCGGCGAGTTCATCGTTCACGGCCAGCAACAAAACGCGGTGATGACCGTTGTCGACTCCAAATTTCCTGGCACGGAGAAACTCGGTGAAAATTTCCAGATGTTCGAGGAGTGGTACTCACTGAAAAACTTTGCCGACGATTTGCATGTGCTACTGGTGAATGAAACCAAGGGCATGCGCGATAAGTTCTACGAACGCCCCGCCTACCCTGCCACCTGGATCCGCAATCACGGCAAAGGCCGCGTCTTTTACACCTCGATGGGACACCGCGAAGATGTTTGGACGCGCCCCGAATTTCAAAGCCTGGTCGTCGGCGGAATCAAATGGGCACTCGGAGATGCACAGGCAGACACGACGCCAAACATGAAAGAAGTCGCCCCCGATGCCAATGTTCTGCCATCACACTAACGCTTACAATATTCCCACGTAAACCATAGCCGGACTGCCGCGCAATCCGGCCCATCCCGTGAACGCAAAAATGACGCTCCTATTAGCTGAAATCGAAAAAACCGTCTACGTATCGAACGGACTGACTTTCGGCGCCGCGTTGGCTATCGTCTGCTCTTGGCAGCGCAATCGCTCGATTCTCTGGGCCATCATCGCGGGAATATTAAGTTGGTTCTACGTGATCTATTTCGCGATCACTCGCCAGGCAGACGAAACGAAGTAAACTTTCCCGTAGCTGGATTCGCCAGAATTCAGCGCTCAGGGATGACTCAAAAACAACTTCGGCGGATAGGATTCACCACGAAGACACGGAGGACACAGAGAAGACAGTAGAGACAGAAGAACATGAATCGCCACGAATCGATCAGAATCAAAAATGAGGCAGAAAAATAGTCTCTTTCTTTGATCGTTGATATTAGCGGGGATCAGTGAAGATTAGTGTTCCTATCCTCCTTAGCTTTCTTCTCCGTGCCCTCCGTGCCTCCGTGGTTATTCCGAAAATCGGGAAGTTATTCTTGAGGCGTTCCTAAGCGGAGGAGTGGACGTTATTGCGAGGTCTCTGAATTCTGGCGAATCCAGCTACATCCGCGCGTCAGTCGACCGGCCGCTTCGCAAAGGCAAACGCCCCATGCCGCTTGGCGTCGTAGTCTTTGTCTGCCGGGTTGAAGCTGTTGATCCTGGCGACGGGCATCACCGCGTGCATGAAATGGTTGTCGCCCAAGTAGATGCCCGTGTGGCGGATTTTGCCGTCGTCGCCCAAGAAATAGAGGGTGTCACCACGGCGCAATCCAGACGTATGCCAACGAGTCCCCGCCAGTTGCCCGACATAAAACTGTTGATAAGCGTCTCGGGGAAGATGGACGCCAGCGGCCAGGTACGAAGTCTGCACGAGACCAGAGCAATCGATTCCCTGCGACGTTCGGCCCCCCCACAAATACTTCGTGCCGAGAACCTTCTTCCCTTTGGCCACCACCTGCTCAATGTCCTTTGTCGTGTCTCGATGCAATTCACATGAATCGGCGGGAAGCTGCACTTGCTTTCCAGTGGGCAATTCGACGACCACTGCTTTGTCATCGCTACTTACCCACTTCAACGAAGCGCCGGCGGGAATGGTCATATCGCCGGCTTTCTGATCGAACTTCACTCGCACTCGCTTGCCTTCCTGATACTTGGCGAACTCCTCCGGATTGACGCGGCGCACATCTTTCTCGCTGACATAACCCAGATAGCCTTCGCCGCAATGAACGAGCAGGTGGCCATTTTCCTCGCGGAGCAAGTAGAGCGGTTCGCCGATGAGACAATCGTTCTCCGGCCGTTGACGACCGCTCGATTGGTCAAAACAGATACTGTGCGGTGCGGTAACCAGCCCGAAGATGTTTTTGCCTAGTCCCGCCGAAGGCAGCGTTTCCAGTTGGTCATCTACTTGGAAGCCGAGCGCTTTGAGATATTTCACAAGCGAAGCACGTGTTTCTGGGAACTCCGTGTAACCTTGCAACACCACCTTGCCGTCATCGGTTACCTTTGAGGTCACCTTGAACGCACATAGCCGGCTATCGTTCGCCAACTCGGTGCGAAAGAAGTCGATATAATGCGGCAACTGCTCAGGCTTGCCGGCCAGGCTGGGCTCAACGCGCCGTGCCAGCCGCTCGACCACCCTGGGCACTGAAAACTCTTCGATCGTAGGGAGGTTGAGCTCCTCTGCAAATGCAACAATCTGGCCGACCAAGATGACAGAAAGAAAAAAGCCACAGCGAAACATACCGATGCCCTTGCGAAGGTGGATAGGCCCCCGCCTCATTGTAGTCGAACAAGGGCAATTGCAAGAGCGTCGCCGAATCTGGCCGATTTGACACTTATCAACCACCGAAAAGAACAAGACACATTAGCGCCGGCGGCAACGACGAATCCTCCCCTTCGCTGCCAAAGGCCCCGAGGAGACCTCGTAGACCTTCCAGTGATCTCCGCGCAGCCGATGATCCCTACCTGTCATTCCCGCGCAGGCGGGAATCCAGACTTCTTCGCCAAGCGCCACGTCCGCATTCGCCGCTAATCGTCATTCCCGCGCAGGCGGGAATCCAGAATTCCGGCCCCAACCGTCTGGATTCCCGCCTGCGCGGGAATGACAGGCAGCACGAATCGCCGGTATCATTGTCCGCGCAGTTATCGCTAGATCCGCACGAACCGCATCAACCGATAGGTCTTGTGTTTGCAGAAGTTCTCGGCACTGCGCTCGTGAGTGAAGTATTTCTTTTTGACCTTGGCAAACTTGTTTTTGAAGATCCAATTGACGCACCGGGCCAGGTGCGGGTGAGAGATCAGCGACGCCCGGTCGATCTCGTCCCAGATTGGCTGAAGCACCTTGGTAAAGGCGGAGTCAATTACAGTGAAGGTCGGGGCAGTTCGCTCGGTAATGTCGATTTCCTCGATCAGCCGAAACGGCTGCCTTGCCATGACTTCCTTGAATTCATCGAGCGGATGCCCGCCGCTGATGGGACCGCGTCCGCTTTTGGGAAGACGGAAAAAATCGCAAATGATCAACTGGCCATCCTTTCGCAATTGCGATGCCACGTTCGCCAGGCCTTGTTCCATCTTCACGTACTGAAAGCTTTCGCAAAAGAAGATGCAATCGTACATTTCCGTGGTTCGAAAATCCTCGTAGTTACATTCATGGATGTGAGCCTTGTCGCCCAATAGCTCGCGTGCCTGGCTATTGAGGAACGAACTTGGGCTCACGCAATCGACTTTTTGCCCACGAGCCACTAACCGCGCGGCCACGCTGCCAGCGCCGCTGCCGATATCCAACAACCGCGGTGCGTCAGCGGGAATGTGGCTCAAGATAAAGTCGCAATAGTCGTCCTGCGCTCGTGGCAGGTTTTGGATGGCGTGCTCCACACCATCGCTCCAATAGCCGTAATGTAAATCTTTCGCCCCCACGAAATGCCGGCCAGCAAGAAAGCCCGAGACCAAACCGACTTGTTGCCAGGCCTCGCGCTTCTCGCGGCGAACTGCTTTGGATTGAATAAGAAACGGCATCCATGCCTCGATTTCTGGTGTGGGGAGCGACTAATTCGCTTGCGAGAAAACGCCCTCGAACCGCGACGAGAACTTGCATCGCCGAACTGGCCGCGCGACAAGGGGGCAGAGTATGACCCGGAGAGCGATTTGCAGCTAGATCAATAGTAGTTGGCATTGCACAGCAAGCAGCAGCTCGCTGGCACTGCTGCCATCGTGCTCAAAATAAGCAGGCATTTCCAAATAACGGAGGCCGTCCGGAATTCAAATGTAGATTGCTAGATCGTCGAACGGGGCCAAGAATATCTCGCGCAGAGGCGCAGAGAAATTGAACCACGAAGTTCGACTTTTGCACTTTTTAGGGAACCACGAAAAACACGAAATCACGCGAAATAAGGCGATTTCATCGACCTTCCCGCAGCACGATGGGTTTTGGCGTAGGTACGATCAACATGGTCTAGCGCAAAAACTGGCTCACTCCCAGGTTTTCGGGCCTTTCGTGGATTTCGTGGTTCGGAAATGGGCAAGAGTCGAACTAAGGCACGAAGAATTTTGGAAGTGGCTGCAAAAAACTTGCTCATCCCGGCCGAAACGGCCGGGCTATATAGCCGACCCATCTTGGGTCGGAAACCAGCAAATAAAAATAGCCGATTCTTCCTTTCTTCTTCGTGTTCTTCGTGCCCTTGGTGATAAAAAAATTCCTCTCCTCCGCGCCTCCGCGCCTCTGCGTGAGATCTTTTTCAGGTTTTTACCGCAGGAACCGAGGGCTAGCGCCCTGCGGCTAATTTCTTGAATTCGTCGGCGGCTGCGTCTGTCGGCAAAAGTGCTGACTTTACCTTCCCCACGATCGGGCTATATTAAAGCAATTCACCTTGATAAATAGCCACAGAGGACACCGAGTTCACAGAGAGTTAATCAAGGAGAGCCTGTTCTCTAGAGGCTCTCCGTGAACTCGGTGTCCTCTGTGGTTCCATGAATTCGAAAATGGCTCGGACGTGACGCGGATCGGGGGAGCAGACCCAATGCAGAACAGCACAAGAACCGGGCGTCCGCGGTTTCCTGCGTTCGCTCGCGACGATCGGAGGGCGGCGGGGAAGGAACGGCTCGTGCGCCGAGCAATTCGCAGTTGGTGGATGATGGCGGCACTGGCTGCGGCAGCGCTGGCACCTGCTGGTGCGAAGGCTGGGATCATTGTGGCCGGGACCGAGCAGGCTCACCTTGACTTCGCAAGTGATCCGATGTTTCAAAGCGTCGGGTGGTTCGCCGGTTATAGACCTGGAGAGAGCGTGAAGACTGCTGGTTCAGGCGTATTGATTGCGCCTGACTGGGTGCTAACCGCTGCACACGTATTAGACAACGGCTGGAGTAACGTTTCTTTCAGCCTCGATCTCCAAGCACGTGTTAGTGGAAATTTGGTCAGCGCAGATGCCTGGTACATGTACCCTGGCTTTGTTGCCGATAACGGAGCCGGAGGCACCAATGACATCGCTCTTGTTCACCTGAGTACGCCGATTTTAGGAGTGACTCCTGCTGATATTTACTGGGGCGAAGTTACTCCCGGAACGCACGCGTACTGGGCCGGCTACGGTAGGCTCGGTTACTATCCATCGGGGGAAATTCCTCCTTCAGGGACGAAGCGAGGCGGGGAGAACGTTGTCGATATGGTGGGCGATCCGTCTGTCGGAGTACGAACCCAATTTTTTATTTCCGATTTTGGACCAGCGTGGCACACTCCCTCTACGCCTCTTGAGATGGGGGGTGCTAACTTCGACAGTGGCGGAGGCTGGTTTGCCGACTATGACGGTCAAATGCAGTTGATCGGTATTGGCACGTTTATTCGTGGCGATTTTACTAACACCGGAGCAATTCGCCCCGCGGTATACCGCGACTGGATCGAATCGTATGTTCCGTTAAGCAATGTGCCGGAGCCGACAAGCGCGTTGTTGCTTCTGACTACGATGCCGTTCGTGCTGCACCGCCGGAGAGCGAAACGCTGTTCGTGATCAACGGGTAGCAGCGA
>CAZGMU010000227.1:0-7973 GCA_964526975.1 uncultured Planctomycetaceae bacterium | reverse complement strand
GCGCGGGGTTCTCGGGGCACGGGATGATGCATGCGCCGGCGGCGGGGCGGGCGATCGCTGAGCGGGTGGTTTATGGCGAGGATCGGTCGATCGATCTCGCGAGGATGGGGTATGGGAGGGTGGTCGAGGGGAAGGCGTATGGGGAGCGGGGGATCTTGTGACGTCCGGTACGTCCGCACTGTCGAGATCTATCGCGAGTTCGACGTCTTCACGGAGCACTACAGGCCCCCTTCGGGCAGCGCCAAGATCCACTCTACAACTAAGCGATGGCACCCCGCCCTCTCGCAACCTTTCAGGATTAATTACCGACGGGCGAACGCTAGTGTTCGGCGCACGAACCCTACCAACTCTTGATCGTTGACTATTTCGTTATGGGCATTCCAGTTGGAATCGTGATGAAATCGATTAGCGTAGTTGACGAGTTCCCACAGTTCGTTAGTGAGCCGCTCCGTGAGGATGGGCTGGCCTGCGGCTACTTGCCGACGGCACCGATCCACGAAGGGGCCAAGTAGTGACCCGGCCGGAAAGTATGCAGGGAACGCGACCCGCATGAAGGCCTCGAGTGTAGGGCGAAGTGCCATTGCAATGGCCCTCGGATTCCCGCCCCCGACTGAATCGTATTCACGCAGCATCGCATGGCGACGGTCATTCTCAGTTTCGCTGTCGGCCGTCACGTTCCAATTGCGCAGCGTTGAGCCGCTAACATCGCGAGCCACCTCCAATGCTGCTCGGTTGATGCGCTCTGTGACTTCCCAAACTCCGAGTAGAAATGGCTTGCTGTGGGAAAGCAGGACCACCTGGGCGACGCGATCGGCAAGTGCGCGAATGGCGTGAATAGTGGTAACAGTGCGATGATTGTCGAGACTCGACACTGGGTCGTCGATCACGACAATTCTGTGGATCAAGCCCGGGTCGGTCTCAAGTGACGCGAAGAAGAACGCGAGCGCGAGGGCATTACGATCACCCGCGCTGAGAGCTGACCCGAAATATGGCTGGCCCGGCGCATGCGCACCACCTACGGGGATTGGCTGATTATTGATGACAACGCTGTAAGTACACGACGCTCCGCCTCGATTGTCGACCGCCTGAACTTCGGCGAGCCGGAATCCGGCACCAAACCTCTCGAGGTACTGATTGATGACGCCTTGGTATTGGGGAAATACCTCGCGGCGATGTCGCTCTAGAGCCGCTCTGGCTGAGTCACGTGCCTGCTCTGTAAGGATTTTCGCGGCCTTGGCATCCAGCAGTGCAGTGCAGAGTGCGGCAATGTGAGGCTCATGGCGCGCTCGCACAGCTCGGAGCAATTCAACTCGATCTCTAAGTTGCTCCACATTGCCCGCTGCGGCCCGCTGCTTGATTGCCTCGATTTCCCGATTCAGTTCGTGGTATCTCGCGTTTAGTTGAGCCACCGCCTCGACGTTGGTGGCATGTGCTATGACGGATGCCTTAATCGCCTCGTCCACCTCGTGTCGTTCAAGCGGATCAGCTGCCTTACGTTCTAGAGCTCTAAGAACGGCATCTCGCGAGACTCGCCACTGTCTGACAACGTCATCAAGGTCAAACTTGGGTTCCGGAATCTGCACGAATTGAAGCCAGAACTGCCGCCGCTCCGCTGCCGTTTCGACGCGGGCTTCATATTCCGCTATTGCAGCATCGCTGTGTGCCTGCCCAACGACGCCATGCATCTGCTCGATGGCGCGACGCAAATTGGCATACTCGTCCCCAAAAAATGTCCGGTAGTGAGAAACTAATTCGGATTGCCCGAGTGGCTGGGCGCAGAACGGGCATGGCGCATCAGATCCCTTACCCATAAGTTGCACACCATCGCTGACCCATTGATGCCCTTGCGGGCCAAGAGCGGCAATGTGCTCTCTCACCCTAGTAGCGGCGCGGGCATCCAAAGCCGGATAATTCAGGCGAAGGAGATCAGCCACGGCTTGAATATCGAAAGCCGGAATCCCAAGGGCAGGAAGCGAGGCGGTTAGCCGAATCGGCTCCTTCTGGGTAGCCTCCTCTAGCGCGCGTTCGGCAGCGACAATGTCATCTTCAATGGTCGGCCGGGCAGGGAGAGCGCAGAAGTCGTCCAGCGACATTCCGGCGCGAACACGATCCGGGATCGCATTTGAGCGCTGTCGAATCTCGCGGTTGTGTTCTTCAATCCGTGCTACATGGCCTTGGAGATCCGCATTGATCCGAACTCCCGCCGCACCAACAATGAGTTCGTGAAGGTTCTGCCGATGGTCAGCATCGACGGCCAATCCGGAATAGACGTTTTCATTGACGAACGCCTCGTCAAAAACGGCAATCCCAGGAAGGGTGCGGGTCCACGCCTGATCTTGGAAAATCGCAACTGACGGGGTCCCCCCGGCATAGTCAACCACGACTTGAGGGGCCTGTGCGGCAGCCAAACGGCGTCGCTCACTTATCGGGATAGGATCGCCAGTGGCGAGCGAGCGGATAATGGCACATAGCGTAGACTTACCCCGGCCGTTCTCCGCATACACGAGTGTCAGTCGACCGAGCGCGACATCAGCGCCCGCAGCCACGTTGGCGAACTGGCCTACGTTCCTGATGAGCCGGAGGGAAGTGATCACTGGGCTCGCTCCCTAAAGAGTTATATGAACAGCAAACTTGACCCAACAACTTTGCAATGTTAATTCAGGGCGCTCAAGCAGGGAAGGTAGCCCAAATCGGTGAAGGGGGTGAATCTCGCGCCGAGATCCCCTTCCGACCATGCGCGCATCACCTTTGGACCCGAAGAGCACCATGCGTCGGAATGAAGGCGATCAGCTCGCTCGCTGTGGAATGACTACGAGCGGATTGCGACCCGAATCAGCCATCCAGCTCGCTCATTGCCAAAGCCACTCTTAATGAGCAATGTTCGCCTGCAATTGTCGAATGACCTCTGACAGCGCCCCCACTTGGCATGGCACGGGTATTTGTCGTAGATCAGAACTTCTTGCGGTCGCAAGAACTTCGGGCGCTCTCGTCCGAGGCTGGACTCAAGTTTGTTCTCCTCGACGAGGCGCTGCTGGAAATGTGCAAGGCACCTGAGTGGGAGAACACCATGCGGCACTCGCTCCGCGCACTTGCATCTCGACCCGGACAGACCCGGGTCGGTCGGTCAATGTCGGAGGCCTTGAGGTGGGAGCTGCACCACAGACAATCGGTCGACGGACATCTATTGCATCACGAAGGAACTGAGTTCCTGCAGGACATCCTTTTCGGACTCCATCACGGGGTGGTCAGCGGCAAGCTAGAAGTGATGAAGAAGACCATCGAAGAGGCGCAGCAAGAGATGCGGAAGATCCACTTTGCTCACGAGAGCAACAAGCGTGATCTGCTGCAGCTCATTCAGTTGATTGCTTCGACGCAACCTAACCTCGCCGAGGCGCTTCGAAAGAACAAGTTATCCCGCGACGAGCGCCTATCCATTATCAAGGCGCAGGGCATTCAGTTGACTGAGTCGTTCCTCAAGAATCGTGGGTTTTCCTTCCGCGAGTCGGAGCGCATGATTCGCAGGCGATCCCTCTCACTTCGGTTCGGCCTTGTGCGCTTGTGGTATGCCTTCGACTGGTTGACGCGACTTGGAATCGAAGGTATCGCCCCAGAGAAAGTCAGCAATGAAAAGATCGACTACCGCTACGTAACCGTAGCCACCTTCTTTAGCGGTGGGCTGCTAACCCGCGAGGTTCAGATGAATCGATGCTTCGTTGACATCGCGAAGTTGCTGCGCTGTTGGGCTGTTCTGAGTTGAGCTCCTTATCCGGTGCGGCAATGTAGAAATGGCTTAGAGAGAGCCCCACACGCAAGGACAGCGCCTATGACACCAATTTCGCCCCCTGAACAGCCGGAAACCCCAATTCTGTCTGTCTTGCATGCCCAAGTCCTGCGCGGCAGAACGATTATTGAGAAAGAGAAGTTTCCGCGTGGTGAGTACCAGATGTGGGTGGCGATCATCCGTCATCACCTGTTCCGCATCTACGGCACCGGAGCGGTTCAGGTCGACAATCTCTTTCCTAAAGTCGATCTCGCGACAATGCGCGAGCTATCCGACGAGAAGGCAAGTGCCCTTGCCAATATCACGATGGCACGTCTTAGCGCATTCTGTCTTCGACTCGATGTCCATGGCGAGAACATCAAAGGGCGAGTATTCATCGGGCACGGACGTTCCCCATTGTGGCGGGAACTGAAGGACTTTCTTCAGGATCGGCTGCACCTGCAGTGGGATGAATTCAATCGCGAGGCCGTTGCGGGTCTAACGACGTTTGAGAGGCTCGACACGATGTTGTCTGCAGCTCGCTTCGCATTCTTGGTAATGACGGCCGAAGAGGAGCATCTCGACGCGACGCTTCATGCACGCGAAAACGTTGTCCATGAGGTCGGGCTTTTCCAGGGCCACCTTGGTCCTCGGTGCGCAATAGTGCTGCTTGAGGAAGGATGTGCCGAGTTCTCGAATATAGTCGGGCTCTCCCAGATCCGCTTTCCAAAAGGGCACATTTCGGCTTGCTTCGAGGAAATCCGTCGCGTTCTAGAACGCGAGGGCGTCATCATTACGTAGGCAGGAATTCAAATGCCGCACTTCGCCCTGAAGGGACACGCATAACGCACTGGAAGGAAGTCGTAGGTGCCAGTGGGACCGTATGGTTCTCTGCTTTTTGCGCGAAGACTTCAGCGCCCACTTACTCGCTTCTGATTCAGCTCTAAGAGGCGGTGAAGAATCTCCTCGTCTGGCATTTCCGGTGTGTAGTCGGTCCAACCATACGCGCGAGCTACCGCGACATCTAGTGACTTGTGCGCCTTATCCAGCCATGTTGGTCGCACGTTATAGAGATTGGTCAGGGTTCGCTTCTTGAGTTCATTCTCATAGCCCGGCTTAGGAAGAACGCGGTCCGGAAAGCCTGGCACTACTTCCGGCTGACGACCTGTCCATTCGGCCGGATTAAGCCAGTTCTCCCGGAGGGCATTGAGGTCCTTACCCGCGCGCTCAACCGCCATTGCCTCCGGAAATGATGGCGCCTGACTCGCGGTGTCCCGTGGTGTCAAGTTCCTTGGAAATGGAAAAGTCTCAAAAGTTGTGGATGGCGTATAACGCGGCCGATCTTCTAGGGACGTTCCAAGTCGTAACGCCCACAACTCGTGAAACCGCGAATGGAGAATTCCGAAAGTAACATCGTCTGAGCGCGCGATGACAATGAGGTTCTTGTCGGGAAGGGTTGGCAGGGACAGCCACGAGAAAATTCGGTGCTTCGAAACTTCCGGAGTAACGATATACCGTGGCAATTTCGCGATTTGCCGTCGCATTTCCGGACGAGGTCTCCATAACCGCCACCAATCTCGCCGCAAGGCTTCAAGTTTATTGGTGAGTCGTTGGGGACGAACAACCCTATATACATGGGAAAACGGTGCCTCAAACTGCGAACATGCCGCTTCATTCATATTCCACCCAAAGTCTATGATCCATACGTCTCGTGGACGTCGCGTTAGATCCAGACCATTCCAATATGGCGAAAGAACTTGTGAATTGGGAAGTGCATTTGGATTCCCTCCGCGCATGAGCCACTCGCGTGCCAAGGTGCCGGGAATATCAAACGCGCCTGTCTTCTGTATGCCATTGAATGCGGTAGAAGCGTTCTCCGCCAAGTCGTGGGCAAGTGTCACGTCCGCTTGATATGGCGTCGTCCCTTCACCTGCCACTCGGGCAGAAGCATTAAGGTCGCTAAAGATCTCCGTAACCGTACGGCCATTCAACCGGCTCCCCGTTGCATTACCAAAGCACACCAGCGATACCCTAACTGCCGCGCCTTCATTTACCCACGGCTCATCACTCCATGCCTCGAATATGCGCGTCGTCGAAGCGATCCGATCCAGTACGTGCCGATTTGCGCCGCCCCTAATCGAGTTAGTGGCAACTAGACCAACCAACTTTGCATCGTCACGCTCGATCTGCGCTCTCGCCTTTTCAAACCAGAACGTGACTAGGTCTGACCCACCATGCACCCGGTGATCAAATCGCTTCCGCAAGCTATCGACATATGACGCTCCAAGCCCTCCTCGCATCTTCTTATCACCAAGAAAGGGAGGATTCCCCACGATGGCGTCGACCTTCGGCCAATCAGCTTCCGTGCCATCAGAATTCAATACTGCATCTCGGCACTCGATATGCTCCAAGGGAGACAGAATCGGATTTCGCCGGATGTCATACCCATGCTTAAGCATCCACTGGATCTCGCCAATCCAAACGGTGACTCGCGCCAACTCGGCGGCATAGGAGTTAATCTCGATCCCAAGTACATTGGCTGGACTTGTCTCAATTGTTAGTTGGCGATGAAGTCCAAGAGATTCAGCGTCCAGATTTGCTCGGTGCTCTAGATCTTTGAGGGCGCGTAACGCCAGGTACAGGAAGTTGCCGGAGCCGCATGCTGGATCGAGCACCCGGAAGTTCTTAAGTCGCTCGATAAAGCCTAAAAACGTCTTCTGGGCAAACGTATGGGCTGACTGTGACCCCCTGCCACCCGCGTGGTACTTCACCATGGCCTCTGCTATGCGTGACTTAGCGGCGTCCCATTCTGTCTTGAGTGGTCGAACGACCACTGGATCTATCAGCTTTCCAATCGTTTCTGGATCTGTGTAGTTAGCGCCCAATTGCGACCGCAGCTTAGGATCGAGACCACGCTCAAACATCGTGCCGAATATGGATGGTTCGATATGACTCCAATTCATATTCGATGCCTCAAGAAGCGCCTTCGCCTCCCGAGCTTCTACGGGAATTGGCTCAACTATCTCAAATAGCCCGCCGTTGAACCATGAAATGTCCTCAAGCATGAAATCACCACCGGACTTCATTGACTTGAAGAGTTCTTGGAGGCGTGTGCCCAATTTCTCGTGTGTGTCGGCACTCTTGCTTACGATGCGTTGAAACAGTTTCTCGGGTAAGAGACCAGAGTCCTCCGCGAACATGCAAAACAGGCACTGAATAAGGAAATGAGCGATCCTTTCAGGCGGATGACCCCTCTCTTGCATTGACTGAGCAATTGATGCAAATCGTCCCGCGGCGTCTCTCGTGACATCGAGCAGTGTGCGGGTTGGTCTGAATTTCTCAGGATCATTGAAAAGCCACCGAAGCATCTGTAGATTCGTTGGCTCTCCAATGTCCTCCAACCGAATCGTGTAAACCTCTGAAGGCGTGCCGTTAAAGTGGGTATGAATCTCTATCAGCGCCCGATTGCATACAACCAAGAGCGGGGGATTTTCCAGCGCGAGCGCGTAAGTCATGAGTTGCTTAAGCGCTTTCTGCAAGTCACCGTGCGGGCCTTTGTTCTCCCACGCAAAGCAGTTCCGCTTCCACACATCCGCCCAACCATGGCCCGCGCCTGTTCGCGTAGCACCCCGCTCGAAACAATAGTTGTCGGGGTCGTTTGGCTTCGCAGTCCCAAGCAATTCGCACAAGTCCAGAAAATGCGGTTGAGCCCCCGCCTTTTCAGAGAGGGGATTGTCTTTCCACTTCTTGATGAAATCGGCAGGGGTCATGTATTCAGATCGGATGAGGGAGTGTCACGGAACACAGCGGCAGACATAATTCCATCCCACTCCAGCCATGTTTGGTAGAAGAGGAGAGCACAAACGTCGAGACTAGACAGTTCGCGTCCGTTCGTCGCATAAAAAAAACGGCCACCTCTAAGTGGCCGTGTTCGTGAATCTCGATTGGCGAATTGCTCAATCCCAGCTCAGCGCGCCGCCAGTCTGATACTCGATCACCCGCGTCTCGAAGAAGTTCTTCTCCTTCTTCAGGTCGATCAACTCAGACATCCACGGGAAAGGATTAGTGGCCCCAGGAAATAGCTGATCCAACCCAATCTGCTGCGCCCTCCGATTCGCCACGAACCGCAGGTACTCCTTGAACATCGAAGCATTCAGTCCAAGGACACCGCGAGGCATCGTGTCCTCCGCATACGCGTACTCCAGCTCCACCG
>CAZGMU010000226.1:0-7976 GCA_964526975.1 uncultured Planctomycetaceae bacterium | reverse complement strand
ATCACTCGTGCGCCAAGTTCCGATGCCTCCTGACTTCGTGGAGCGCCATCTCTTCCAAATTGCTGCTCAACGAATCGGGCTTGATTCTGATTGGGTTGACTCAAATCCATCGCTCGAAGTGTGGGTAACGCTCAGAAAGGATCTTGAGCCGCTAATAAGTGAGCGCCCCATGTTCCAGGAATATGAGACGCATAAACGTGAACCCCAAAGTGCACTTGCGGCGTTTGCGGCATACATCCAAGAAGCGGACTTCGTTGTTGCCTACAACGGGACTGGGCTTGACTTCCCCCTTCTCGAACGAGCGTTCGAGTTAGCGGAATTGATCCTCCCTCGTCGGCCTCGACTCGTTGATGCGCTTTATCTCGGATACGCGTTATGGCCAGTTCCACCGAACAACCATCGATTAGGCGATCTGCTAGTACGGCTTGACCCCGACCTGGACACAACGTTGTGGCATGACGCAGCTACCGACTGCCAAATGCTCGTTGACCTATTGGGGGAGGGAGTCAAGGTGGTCAGTGGGTGGCCGCAAGATCTAAAGCGACTTGTAGCCTCGGTCGGTGCCCATTCTGAGCCGTGGCAGATGCTCTTTGGGTTAATGTCGGATGCCCCACCTAGCGATCCGCTCTCAGAATTGGGAGTCCGCGAATGCCTCAGGAGAGGCTTACAAGATCATCAGCCAGTCCGCCCGATAGATCGAGACGAAATCAGCAGTTCAGCGCTATCCAGCGACTTAGGCTCATCAAGATCGGCATTGACAGATTTCACAGAATTTCCGCTCCCGAAGTCGATCATGACCGAAGGTATTCCTCACCGAGTTGATGTCCATAAGCTCGCTGAGGCCGCGAAGGGTGAAGGCGCCCGACGTCGTCGTTCCCAAGAAGAGATGGTCGAGCATATGCGGAAATGGATTGGGGAAGGCAGGGCAGCACTCGTGGAGGCACCCACGGGAACTGGCAAGAGCTTCGCCATGATTGCCATTGCAATGGAATGGATTGCCGCTCACCCTCAGCACCGCGTAATCATTTCAACCTTCACCAAACAACTTCAACAGCAACTAGCAGCGGATCTGGAAACGCTTGACAAAGTTGTTCCCGGGCTTCTCAGCCTCAGCGATCTTATCAAGGGCAAGGGGAACCGTCTGTCACTTCGGGGCCTACTAACTGCGCTATTCGACGTGGTTGCGCCTGGCCACCGCGGCCCAAAGCGCCTTGCGGCAGCTAGTGATGACCCGCGCTACGCCGACCTCGTGCTCTATTTGACACTGCGGTTGCTTGCCGGTGGCACTGGAATCGAGAGTTGGCTTGCAAGATCGGTCGATACCAACGACGTTCCGGCGTTCTTTGCTGATTACATCCCGAGAAAGCATGATCTCTATCTATCCCATCTTTCTCAAAGTAAGTCCGGCGATTTCCCTTCTGCATCTGTCGAGTTGCTCAGTCGATACACGGATTCGGTTCGAGAAGCGATTACGAAAAGACGTCTGATCATCGCCAATCACGCGCTTCTGTTTGCCAATCTGGAAGATCTAAAGGGCCTTGACGATGAGACATTGCTTCTAGTTGATGAGGCCCACCAGCTTGAGGCGGCGGCGACCAGCGCTCTAGGAACTGAATTTGCCAGCCCAGAACTCGACCGAGTTGCCCAGGAACTAGTGGTTTGGGCTATGGCACAAAACTCGAGCGCGGACCCGGAAATTCTCACCCTGCAGGATGCTATCAACCAACTGCAAACGCTCATGTTCAGTGAGACGCTAACGAATGCAGCGGCGCGCGCGTTCGATCTGCTGAAGCAAGACCAGCTTAGCCAGGGATACGCCCGGCGGCTGATCGTTGCTAGTCCTCTTGAAGGAACTGCCCAGCCCCGCCACATCACCGGCTTCCGGAAGGAACTGGAGAGGGCATATGCGGTAGTTATGCAAACATGTCGTGCAATAAGTAATGTGCATCCCCGCGTTGACGCATTTGATGAGGATCGTCGTTTGGAACTTGCTGACCGTCTTGAGGAGCTGCGTGGGTCCTTGCAAGGCATTGTGAGCGGCATCAGACGGGTCGAGATCTCGAACGCGGATGAGTCCCCTAACGATCTGATTTGGGCGGAGGAGATCCTTCCGGAGAGCCCGGGGCTCGGCAAATTCAAGTTCCGTGTGTACCGAAGCCCGATTGAGCTAGGAGCGGAGACCAGTTACCAGGAGTTTCTCGATACATTTAGCCGGCTCCACCTAATCAGCGCGACCCTTCGCGTGCGTGACTCATTTCGGTTCATAAGGGATCGGCTCGCGTTGCCCTTGTCAGTTGATGAGGTTGCGCTTGACTCGCCATTTGATTATGCGAACCAAGCGCGGCTTTTTGTCATGAGCGACTTTCCGTCTTGGACCGAGCAACATGGGGCAGCAGAACAGACCGTTGCTCAACAAGTTGCCGGCTTCGCTTCAGCGATGGGAGCAGATGATAACAAGGGTGGGGCCATTGTTCTTACCACGTCGAAGCGCTCAGCGGCGGGCATCGGGGAGGCACTGGCCAAGGAGCGTGCGCTGCGTGAAGCAACTTGGCCGCTAACTTCTGCAGACATACTAGGCAACACTAGAGCGGTTAAGTCGTTCAACGACCATGGCGGCGTGCTCGTTGGAACGAAAGGACTGTGGCAGGGTATCGATCCATTCGAGCACCTCAATTTGGTTTGGATCAACAAACTTCCATTTGCGTCATTTGAGGATCCCCTGATCAAGACAAGAAAAGCCATGGTCGCGAAGCGAGCATTCGACGAGGCGGCAAATGATCCAGATAACGAAGCGAACATGCGCTATTACTTACCACTTGCCGCAATCGAACTTCGCCAGGCTGTCGGCCGGTTGGTTCGTTCTTCGGAACATCGCGGCATCGTGATTATCAGCGATCGAAAGCTCGCAGGTCCCACCAAGCTTAGGCGGCAATACCGCGAAGTGTTCCTAGGATCGCTGGATGCTGGACTGTTGATCCCAAACGACGGCGAGTCCGCAGGCGGAAACGTCATGCCAATGTCGCAGGCTTGGCGCGAGTCTTGGCACTTCCTCGAGAATGCGGGATTGATTCCTACAGATCGACTTCATGAGCTAACCGAACCGCACAGTTTAGAGCAGTTTTCTCAACTTCCTGAGACTCTCGAGATCCACAAACTTAGAATGACCGATGACGAAGTCGAAATAGTTCGCGATGCCGGAGGCGTGGAGGCACTGGCGGACGAAGTCGAACGGCGTGCTGAACGTATTGCCCAGTTGCTCAAGCAAGACAACAAGCTCTCCCTTCGTCGCGTCGACAAACCTCAGCAAGCAGACGCAGTCCGCGCGGTTGCGAAAGGCCATGATGTCCTGGCTTTGCTTCCTACCGGATTCGGTAAGAGTTTCGTGTTCCAACTTCCTGCACTCGCACTTCCCGGCGTGACCATTGTCGTTTCTCCACTGGTCAGCCTGATGACTGACCAGGCATTGGACTTGAATCAAGCCATCGGTGGTGCGGTTCGCGCACTGGTTGCACCAATGCGGGAGTCAAACAGCAGAACGGGCAAGCAAGAGGTTCTTGAACAACTTTCTGGACACCGGGATCATGGAATTCAGATGGTCTATCTCTCCCCCGAACGTCTTGCCCAACGTCAGTTCCGAGACGCTCTTCGAGAGGGAGTTCAACAAGGAATCGTGCGTCGAATCGCGCTTGACGAAGCGCATTGCTTCGTGACATGGGGGGAAGACTTCCGGCCATCGTTTAAGCGCGCCGAACAACTCATACGAGACTTGAAAGAACGCAATCCCAGCTTGCAGATTATCGCTTTAACCGCAACTGCCACTCCAACGGTGCGGACAGGACTCAAAGAACGCGTCTTTGGTTTCGGCATGAACGCCCCATCTGGACTGTTTTCTGAGATCCGGGGCGACCCGATCCGACAGAACTTGGCGCTTTACCGATGCAATCTGGCTGACGGAAATGGAGGCCCGGTTGCTAAGGCGAGCATCATCGAGGAGGTCGTATCGACTGTTCAAGGGCACTCCATTCTCTACACCCTCACCGTCAGGGAGGCCATCGCGCTGTTCAACCACATTCAGACATTTTTGGGGGAAGGGGAGAAAGACCGAGTCCTTCTGTTCCACGGCCGCCTTTCCGATCATGACAAGGCGAACGTGAGCAACGCCTTCAAGGATGCTCCGACGCACGACGACGAGAACTTCAGACCAATGATCGTTGTGGCCACCTCTGCATTTGGACTCGGCATCGATCGCCGAGATGTGCGAACGGTGTTCTGCGTGTCACCGCCCACGGACCTCTCCGCTCTCTATCAGCAAGTTGGACGGGCCGGACGCGACGGGAAGTCAGCATCCGGCCTTATGCTCGCAACTCGCAGCAGCTTCTCAACGATTGATTACATGACGCGCTCGACACTCAAGCAAGACCTCATTGACTGCATCGCCAGGCGCATACTCAACAGCGATCCGCCATTAGACATGACGAGCGTTGCCGAGGAATTCGTCAAGAGAGACATCGAGGCGAAGCTGATTGACAGCAGGGAGGTGAGGTATGCAGAGGGCCGGTATCGCACGTATGTTGCGCGGGTGTTTTCTGAACTCGACGCCTCAAATGTCCTTGAGGATCTTGGGGACTTCCCTGACCAAGTGAAGATCGCGAAGATTGAATCGCAGGGTAACCCGCCTGAAGTTCAAGAACTTCTGGATGCGCTGTGGTCATTGGCAGACAGGCCATCAGCGCAAGAACTGTTGCGGCTTTGGCAAACCTTCAATTGGAAATCATTCGGCATCGATGATGTCGGCCAACTTTGGTCTGAACTTCTCGCTCTCCACGCGGGCGGCTACATCGATGTCTCCCAGCAAGTCACTAAGAGCTACCTTACCCAATACAGGATCATCAATAGGGAGATTCCATCTGGTTTTCTTGCGCGATTCGATCGCCGGCATGAGGATCTCACCACTGAAGTTCGCTTGTTGAGGGCGTTCTTCAGCGGGCACGGATGCGTCAACCAAGCCTTTGCAGAGTATTTCGACGTTCAGCTAATCGAAACCCCTTGCAAGTGTTCCGAGACTCGGTGTTCAGATTGCTGGGGCCAGCGCGACTGCGACGGGCAACCGCCGCTGCTCCACCAAGCGTTCACGAATGCCGCGTCGCGACGTGGTTCTGTCGATGCAAGACGGCGGCGCGAACAGCGCCGCCTTGAGCAAGAAATCCTCCTTATCCTTAAGTCACAACGTCACAACGGACTTTCGCCAAGGTATTTGACTGCGACGCTCAAGGGCGCGGATCGCGTCGCCAAGAGTAATTCCGACGGCGGCGTGACTTGGACCTCTCTGTGGCCCTCTTTGATCTATCACCGTGCATTCGGAGCTTTTCCAACTGCCAGAGATCCCGATGTCATCGCGGCCCTTAATCGAATGGCCAGCCGCGGGGAGATCAAGCTCCTTGAGAATCGTCGCTGGGTAGTTCCACAGTTTGCAGCTACGTCGCCATAGTCTTTCGAGACAGGCTCATCTCAAGACTCAAACCGGGCGGTGCGTGAGGTCTTAAGACGGAGGATACGCTGTGGTCCAAACCTTCTTTGTTCCTGGGCTCCTGACTGGCAAGCTCCAGCGACGCCAAAAGAGCGCGATCCAGAAGACCATTAGAGACCTTTTGGTACAGAGGAATATTCCGTTGCATGTAACCAACATTTGGAATGCACTCTATTACCGATGGGATTTCGAAAGTGGCTGTCACTCTCTTCTGAATCCGATTAGGATCGAAACTCGGGCGTTGGGCGCACGTGACTGGGCAATCCCGGTAGGAGGATTCTTGCGCATTGAGACCGGCAGCAACGAAGTATGGGCGGAAGTTGTTTACAAGGAGGGCCGAAATCCCGGTGTTTCGGCAGGATCGGGAGAAGTAGAGTGGTCGGTCCCCTCCGCCCTCGTGAATTCGTCATCAGACCGGACCATAGTGTTTCAAGGAAGGCAAGTTGACCTTCTAGACGAGCTCTTGGTTCTTGATTTCGACGCATTTGGGATGGGGCAACTCGACGAAAAAAGAATCAGACGCCTCCAGACCCAAGGCAAGCGCCTCAACAAGTGGGGGCACCTGCCAATGGAGGCGGCATATGAACTCGGCGAGTCGGAGTTAGATGACGCGGGGTACTTTGCAGCTCACCTTATGTCCCATCATAGAGATGGACTCATAGCCGAATTCCTTACTCGGCAACTCGATGCGCAGGAAATGCGCGAGTTGCTCCTGTCGTCCCTGCGGACAGTGTCAGATCTCGCTGCCGAGATCGACGGTGTCCGGCAGTGGAATGGCTACTTCTTTCTTGATGACGACTACCGCCGGGCCGAAAACGACCGCGCCAGGGACACAGACTTCGGTTCGGACATGTTCCGGACGGTTTTCGGCTACGTGCTCCGCCTGCCGCCGCAACGGAAACATGACATTGGTCGGCCACAGGTTGGGCACAGCGCAACCGTTCCAGCACTGCGAAGTTATGTCACGCCCAACGGAATCGACCAACATGAAGTGGAAGGATTGTCTGGGCCAAATCACAGTCGACTAGTTTGTTGGATCAACACCTATATCGCAGATCAGGTTCGGGCAACCAAGGAAGGCATTGTCACTTTCGGCACAGAGCGGTTCGCCGTTCGCCGAGCTGATCCGTGGATGCTTGGCGGCGTCTGGCGCTCGGAGCGTGTAATTGGCGAAGCCCCGATTCACACAAAAGTACCGGCGCTTGTGCCGCTTCCTCTTGACAGTCCAAGTCTGCCTTCGATCGACGACGTCAAGCGAGAGTTGGCGGCCTCGCCGAGCCTCTATGAAATCCCAGCCAAGTATAAGCGCAAACAGCGAAGAATCACCCTTTTCCTGTCACAGAGGTCGATTGAACAGGAACAACTTCATCTTAGTCACGCTATCGCTGCAATCTCTGCGAGTTGCGAATCGGTCCGACTTCAGATCGGAATAGAAGGAGAACAGACTATTTGGCTAGACGAGATCGTCCAAGTGGATCGCGCGCGAGCTGTGCTAACCGACGTTCCGTTTGGAGCGTGTTTCTACCCTGGCTTGCGCCTTGCTGGATCGGTCGAAAAGAGTGGTGAAGTAATTCGCCTCTTTGCGAAGCGCCTCTTGGTACCCAAGGTCATCGAAGGCTATCGTCTCGAGTTTGAGCTCAACGAGGACCTATACCTCTCGAATAGAGCAATCGGTCGTGAACAACTTCGGCGAGCAAGTACGTTCTCAGAACTGATTAGTCGGGTCTTTCGAGGCAAGACGACGCAAGACGGAGGACTTGCTCTGTCACTGCAGGAGACTTCGGTGGCACTCTTTGGTCCCGATGCAGACCTTGAAATGGCCCAGATCGTGGCAGGGGAACTCAAGACGCTGGACAGACTACCCGATGGTCGGTATGTGTGGCGTCCAAATATTACGCGCAGTACGAAGGTAACAGACGCCGCGCTCATCGCGGCGTTCCAGGAATCGGAGGCGGGCAAACGGATCGGGCACACCGTAAAGTCCCACCCTGTCATAATGCATTTGCGCCGGAATCCCCCTCGTGACGACAAGAAATGGCAGGCAAGAGCCGAGCAATATCAAAGGGACCTGTTGTTCGCAATTGGAGCCCAGCACCGGCTCCCGCCGCAACTCCCCAGAGATCGCACGTTTGTCAAATCGCACGAGCGCGGCAATAAAGCTGCGACGATTGATGTCGGCAAGCGAGAAACGTCCAGCTTGCCCGTGACGCCTCAACTGGCGCTCTTTGCCGATTCGCCATCTGAACTGAGCGAGACTTTAGAGCCTATCCGGTAGGCTCGGCTTTTGCTCTATTGGCTTCAAGACTTCAACCTATTCGGCCCTGCCCAACGCCTCTTCCACCACATCCAACGCATGATCGAGCGCGGCATCGTCGATAACGAGCGGCGGCTGAATGCGGACCACGTTGCCGCCCTGCCCGCCGACGCCGATGAGCACGCCCGCCTCACG
>CAZGMU010000225.1:5925-8041 GCA_964526975.1 uncultured Planctomycetaceae bacterium | reverse complement strand
ACATGGACCCCTTGAAGCATTTGACACAGATTTGGATTCTCGGTGCGGAGTCGACCCATGATCACACGCTGGACGAGGACGAGCAGAAGCACCTGGCGAAATTCGTCGCCGGCGGGGGCAACCTCTTCATCTCTGGCAGCGACATCGGCCTGGACCTGGATGAGAAGGACAACGGCCGGGCATTTTACCGAGATACCCTCAAGTCGAAGTTCGCCGCCGACAGCGCCAAGACGCATGAGGTCGCCGGCGCGGCGGGCGGGATTTTCGACGGGATGAAGTTTTCGTTCGACGACGGCTCGCTTTCTTACGATGTAAAGTCGGCCGATGTGATTTCGGCGGAAGAAGGCGCGAATGTCGCACTGAACTACGCCAATGGAGCGGGAGCGGCGGGCATCGTGCGGACCGGGCCGGGCAAGACGGGAACCGTGGTAATGCTCGGCTTTCCGTTCGAAAGCATCACGACGGCGGCCGATCGTGCGGCAGTGATGCGGAGCGTGCTGAATTTCTTCACCGGCGCTGAGATAAAATTGCCGGAAAAACCGTAGATTCGAAGCGAGTTTGTTGCGCCCGTTTTGTCACCGTTGTTTACAATCGAACATAGATTAACATTCAAGATTTGCGGGGGTGAGGGGACATGAGATGAAGAATTGGCTGGCTCGAGCGAAGAATGCACGGCGACTATCATTTGAATCGCTTGAGCCGCGGCTGACGTTGGCGGCGGCAGGCTTGGTTGCCGTCGGCGCGCAGCCCGAAGGAAACTTCTCGAACAAGATCTTTTATCTCCATCCGGGCCACGGATACGAGAACTTGGGCAGCTCCTGGAGCTTCCAACGGTCGGAAACTCCCGGCACCGAGATGATCGAAGACCTCGGCACGTACGACCAGATGACGTTCCTGGCCGATTACCTGTTCCGCTCGGGCGCGACGATCGCGGCGCTGCGGCCAATCGGGCATCAAACGAACGAAGTCGTGCTCGACAACGACGATGCAGGCGTGACGTTTGTCGGCGCTTGGAGCAACAGCACAAGCGACGTGTTTTACGGTAGCGCGGGCGACATCCCCTACAAATACATTGCAGGTTCGCCCACGGAAACAGCGTACGCGCGGTACCAGCCGACGATTCCCGAGGCGGGCTTTTACCCGGTGTATTCGTGGACGCGCTACGGCAGCGACCGGGCGACCGACCAGTTGTACCGTATCAGCCATACGGGCGGCATCACCGAAGTCACGATCAATCATCTCATGGTCGGCAACGGGCCGATCTACTTGGGCACGTATTATTTCGACGCGGGCACGAGCGGTTACGTCGACATTAGCAATCGCACCAATACGCCCCAGGCCAACGTGATCGCCGATATGATTCGGTTCGGCAACGGCATGGGAACCTCGGGGCTGCCAATCGAGGATGAGGCTGGATTGTATTGGATTCGGAAGCACGCGGCGCCTCCGTACGCGCAGGGCATTTCGTCAGGCGAATACGGCACGAGCGTGGTGACCGCAGGCACCAGATACGCGGAGTACATGAACCGCGAGCTGGAGGGGTTGCCATCGGATCGCGTGTTTATCAGCTACCACTCGAACGCGGCGGGCACAACGGCGCGCGGCGTACTCGCGCTCCACAACACATCGCACGGCGGGGCCACGCCGAACCAGGTGCTGCTGGCGCAAACGCTGGCAGACGAGATCAACTTCGACCTCGTGGCGCAGAACGCGCAGTGGGACCCCGATTGGGCTCATCGCAGCAACCGCTTGTATGAGAACCCCGACTTCAACTACGGGGAAATCAACAATGACTGGATCAACAACGAGTTCGACGCGACGATTATCGAGGTTGCCTTCCACGACAATCAACTCGATGCCCAATTGATGCGCGAGGCAAACGTGCGCGACGCGGTCGCGCGGGCGACCTACCAGGGATTGATCAAGTACTTCCGTGCGATCGATGGCAACACGACGATCGCGACCGAGCTGCCGCCGCCGGTGACAGGTGTGCGGGCCGTGTCGAATGCGGCGGGAAGTGTGACGATTTCGTGGGTCCCCCCAGTGGCAAGCGCGCAGGCAGGCGGCGCCGCGACGAGCTATCGCATTTATGCCTCGACAAATGGCTACGGGTTCG
>CAZGMU010000225.1:317-5915 GCA_964526975.1 uncultured Planctomycetaceae bacterium | reverse complement strand
GGGCGGTGGCACCACAACCGCTACGCTCTCGGGCTATGACCCGAATACAGCATATTATTTCAAGGTCGTGGCGGTGAATGCGGGAGGCGAATCGGCTGGCTCGGAGGTTGTGGCCGTGCTGCCCAGCGGCGGACGGAAACAAGTGCTGATTGTTAATGGCTTCGATCGTCTCGATCGCTCGCAGAACCCTCGCGAGGCGCGTCCGCAAACGGACGCGAATGGGCTCGTGGATCGCGTGCGACCGCGAGAGAGTAATTCACGTGACTACACGATCCAAGTAATGGCCGCGATCCAAACCGCGGCGCCGGGTACGCACGTCGCCAGCACGAGCAACGAGGCGGTTATCAGCGGCGCGGTGAACCTTACGGATTACGCGGTCGTGGTCTGGATTCTCGGCGAAGAATCGACCGCCAACCGCACGTTCGATGCAACCGAGCAGTTAAAGACCCAGCAGTTCCTCGCGTCCGGCGGCAACCTGTTTGTGACCGGCGCGGAGATCGGCTGGGACCTCGACCAGTCGAATAACGGTCGAGCATTTTATGAAGGGACGCTAAAAGGCAATTTCGTGGCCGACGCCGCTGGCACGTACTCGGTAAATGGAACGGCAGGCAGTATTTTCGCAGGATTGAGCTTCTCGTTCGACAATGGCGCACAGTTTTACAACGCCGAATATGCGGACGTGATCACGCCGCAAGCCGGCGCCCAGGCGGCATTGTCTTATGCCAACGGCGCGGGAATCGCCGGAATCGTTTCACGCGGCACGGGCACGAACGGCAGCGTCGTGATGTTCGGCTTTCCGTTCGAGATCATCACAACAGCCGCGAACCGCGCGGCCGTGATGGGGCGAGTGCTCGATTTCTTCAAGAACGCGGACTTCAACGAAAGCGGTGTGGTCGAGGCGAGTGACTACGTGCTATGGCGCAAAACGAACGGTACAGCCGTGCCGCGCGGCACGCAGGGGGACGCCAATAGCGACGGCTTCGTCGACAACGACGATTACTTGATTTGGCGTGGGCAATTTGGCAATACGATTGCCGCAACGGGAAGCGGCGCTGGTTTGGAAGGAGATGAGCCCGGGGCAACGAGTGCCGCGGTTGCTGTATCTTCGTCAGAAATCTCCGAGGAACCAGCAGTCTTTGCTTCATCGGACCTTGTATTCGATTGGATGGGGGGTGGTGAGAAGATGCGCAACTCGTCCAAGTCGGCCATTGCGCTTTCTCGACGCATGGAGGAAAAGGCCTCTACCCGTGGACGAGATTTGCTGGCAATGTGGGCCACAAACCGCTTCGCTAGAGAACGAATTCAAAACGACGGAAATACGCTAAGCTCGGCGACCGACGAAGCGAATTCGACCAGTCGCGGTTCTGAATTTACGGCACCGGTCGCTGAGGCATTACCTTCGACGCTTCGTCGCGAGACTTTGTAAAAAGCTCGCTGGCTCTCATCGCGCCGGGGGCCCGGATGGGGGGCGCATGGTCTGAATTTCTTGCTTGTTTTTGCTCGGCTCAGTTACAATCAAAGGTGAGATTTTCATCCGCCTTAGCTTTGGGAACATGAGATGAGCAACTGGCTGGACCGGGCGACGCGCGCGCTGACGAAGAAATTGCTAACGAGGGAGACGCAGCGCAGCCATCTGTCTGCTTGGCGGCGCAAGTTCGCTTTCGAAGAGCTTGAACAGCGGCTGACGTTGGCCGCTGCCGGTCTGGTTACAACGCCGCAAACTTACAGCGGCGTTCTCACTGGCAAGGTTGTGTTTACCTCGGGCGGCCACGGCTGGCAGTACAACACGACACTTAAGCGCTACGCCACCGACCGCGGCGACAATAACGAAATTGTCGAGGACTTCGGCAACCAGGAGCAAATGACGGCGTTTGCCGATTACGCGCTCCGCGCCGGCGCGACCGTCGTGCCGATGCGTCCGGTCGGCCGGCAACTCAATGAAGTCGTGCTCGACAACGACTCGCCCGGCGTGACGTTTACCGGCGCCTGGTCGAACAGCAGTAGCGCCAAGTTCTACGATGAGGACTATGGCGCAACGACCGATACCATTCCCTACAAGTATGCGGGCACGGTTACCGGTACGGCAACCGCAAGCGTGAGCTACACACCGAATATTCCGCAAGCTGGTTTCTACCCGGTTTATACTTGGGTGCTATGGGGAAGCGACCGCACGGAACAGACCTACACGATCAATCACACCGGCGGCAGCACTCAAGTGACCGTTAACCATGGCCTCGTTGGCTCGGGGTGGGTTTATCTTGGCACGTACCATTTTAACCAGGGCAGTTCGACCACGGGCGAAGGTTCGGTCGTCATTACAAATAAAGCGCCGGTAACGGGCAAGGTGGTCATTGCCGACGCGATCCGTTTCGGAAACGGAATGGGAGATTACATCTTCACCGGTTCGGGCGCGACGACCATTTCCGGCTACCCACGGGAGGATGAAAATTCCTATCACTGGCTCGCCCGTTCCGTAGGCCAAGGAACCACGGTGGCCAGCGTGATTGGCACCGCGTCCTCCGCCAATGTTTCGGCGCCGTCTGACTATGCGGAATACATGTACCACGGAGCGTTTGGCGGGGCGGTTTACATCGGCTTTCATTCAAACGCCGGCGGTGGACGCGGGGCTCGCGGACTCATCGATGCCGACGTATCCGACCGAACTCCGCATCAGGCGGGCACAAACGGCCTGGCGGATATTCTCGGCAAGCAGATCAACCAAGACATGCAGGCTCTGAACGGCGTGTTCGAATACAACTGGACGACCGGCACGACGTCCACGTTTACGGGGCAGTTCGGTGAGATTAATCTCGGCACAAATGCCGAGATGGATGCCACGATCATCGAAGTCGCATTTCATGATAACGTTTCAGACGCAGCCATCATGCGCGATCCGGCCGGGCGCGATCAAATTGCGCGCTCTACCCTGCAAGGCACCGTGCAGTATTTTTCGCTCTACGGCAGTCCAGCCGTGGCCAATACCAACCTGCCCTCGGCGCCGACCAACGTGCGCGTGGTGAGCAATGCGAGCGGCGCGGTGACGCTGAATTGGGCGGCCGGGCCGAGCAGCCCCGCGAGCGTGTACGGCAATCCGGCGACCGGTTACAAAGTCTACGCATCGGTTGACGGGTATGGCTTCGATGGCGGGCGAATCGTTTCCGGCGTGGGCACGACGACACTCACAATCACCGGGTTGGATCCAAACAAAACGTACTATTTCAAAGTGGCGGCCACCAACGCGGGCGGTGAATCGACGGCCACGGAAGTCGTGGCCGCGTTGCCGAGTGGCGGCGCCAAGCAGGTGCTGATCGTCAACGGCTTCGATCGGTACGATCGCACCCAGAATTTCCGCTACCCCTATTTGGGCCAGCAGACCGACCGTGTCTGGCCGCGCTACAACAACAGCTTTGATTATGTCGTGCAGTATGCAACCGCGATCCAAACCTCGAAGCCCGGCGTCCACGTTGCCTCGACCAGCAACGAAGCGGTCATCAGCGGCGCGGTGAATCTCAACGACTATAACACGGTCATTTGGATTTCCGGCACGGAATCGACGGCCGACAGCTCGTTCAACGTTACGGAACAGGCAAAAATCACGAGCTTTATCAATGCCGGCGGCAACGTCTTCCTTAGCGGCTCGGAGATCGGCTGGGACCTCGATCAGCAGAACAACGGCCGCACCTTTTACGAGAGCACGCTCAAGGCGAATTATGTAAGCGACGATGCTGGAACCTACACGGCGGTGGCCGCCGCGGGTGGTATTTTTGCCGGGATGAGCAGCTTCGTCTTTTCAAACGGCAACGCATTTTCGCAGCTCGATGGCCAGTTGTATGACGTGGCTTATCCCGATGTGATTGCTCCCCAAGCAGGCGCGGTTGCCGCACTCACCTACAGCGGCGGCACCGGGGGCACCGCGGCGATTCAGGTGAAAGGCGCCGGCGGGGCTGGCAACATCGTGATGTTCGCCTTCCCCTTTGAAGCCATAACCAACGCCACGCGGCGAACGAACGCGATGGGCAATGTCCTCTCGTTCCTCGGCGGCGAAATTGCCATTGAAACGCGGATCAACGGGCAGGATGCGGATTCCACGCCAGGTCCAACCTTGGGAGCCGGCACGAACGCCACGCTTACGTACCTCGTGACGAATCCGGGCATCGTCTCGCTGAGTTCGGTCTCGGTCATTGACGATAACGGCACACCAGGCAATCTGGCCGACGACTTCAACGCGAACTATGTAAGCGGCGATACAAACAGCAACGGCCAACTCGATGTCGGCGAAACCTGGACATACACGGCAACACGCATAGTGCTCGCTGGCCAGACAACGCGATCGGGAAAAGCGACGGGAACCGCCAGCACTACCACGGTCACTCAAAGCGACGCAGCCAACTACTTTGGCTCGGCTCCGGCCATCAGCCTGCAGACGTTGATCAACGGCGACGACGCCGATTCGCTGCCGGGCCCAACCTTAACAGTTGGAACTAACGGGTTGTTCACTTACACGTTGACGAACACGGGAAACGTGAGTGTCAACACCGTTATCGTCTCGGATGACAATGGCACTCCCAGCAACGCGGCCGATGATTTCAATCCCACGCTGGTTAGCGGCGATACGAACGGCAATAGCATGTTGGATGTTGGAGAAACGTGGACTTTCCTGGCCTCGCGTAGCATGGCCGCAGGGCAATACTCGCACAGCGCCATCGGATTTGGAATGGATAGCCTCGGCCAGTTCGCGCTTAGCTCGGACGCAACGAATTATGTGGTGCAGTCGAACGCCGATTTCAACAGTGACACCGTCGTCGACGCCAGCGACTACGTGATGTGGCGGAAGAACAGCGGAATCGCGAGCGGCGCGATCTTTGGCCAGGGCGACGCCAATGGCGATAAAGCGGTTGACGATACCGACTACGGTATTTGGCGCAGCCAGTATGGCACGGTTACCGAAATGGGGAACGGGACTGGAACGGCGATTGATGACGGGATCGAGCAAGCAGCTACGTCACTATCCATCGAACAAAATACTACCCATACGACTGGGGTAATATTTCCCGCATTCGAACCCGCCGAAAAAAGCGCCTCTTCGTTTTCGCGCTCGGTTATGCAAACCCGAGCGTTGGAAGCGGCGCTTCCACGGGATTGGACCCAACTCTTGAATGATCTCGCCGAGCGAAGGGTTCGTCTCGGGGAAGCCAGTCAATCGGCGAACTGGCACGACTCTCTATGGTCCGAACATTCGGAAATCACCCAAGATGCGATGCAGATAGATTGCTCCGTAACGGAAGCCTGGGATACGATCTAGCAAGCAGCTTGCCAGTCCCCTCTTTCCGCACATTTATCCCAGCAGAACCAAAGATTGAAGGTTAGCGTCGGCCGCCAGGCCGAATCTCCAACCAACACATGCCCTGCAAGCACAATTTGCTTTAAACCCAATCGGTCCATCTTGCCCGCTTTGCCGGTGGTCATGTCTGAACTACCGACGGTCTGCGGCAGCTAGCAGCGAGCCGGGATTGACCCTTAAAACGCTGGCTCTATAATTCGCCCCGCGCAGCGGACTGTTGCGCGCGTCCGGTCGGTTTGCTTGCACCGTGGCAACCC
>CAZGMU010000225.1:0-307 GCA_964526975.1 uncultured Planctomycetaceae bacterium | reverse complement strand
GTAAAGAGTACGTCTTATCAGCGAAATCGCTCGCTACTAATCTGCGCTTCCCTGGGGAGGTCGGCCTGATCCGCCGAGTTCCAGAGCCATGACTCAAAACGCTTTTCGCAGCTTGTTCACTCTCGCGACCTTGGTGGCTCTCTCCGGCTGCCAATCGGGACCGCGCTGGGCCTTCTGGAAACACGACGCCGCCCCCGACGCTTCCGCCGTGGCTCGTTCAGCCGAACCGAAGCTGCCGTCGACGCAATCCACCCCACAAGCAGTTGCAATTGCCGGCCTGACGCCCGCCGCGCCGCCGTCGTCTACA
>CAZGMU010000224.1:4280-8185 GCA_964526975.1 uncultured Planctomycetaceae bacterium | reverse complement strand
ATTCACCGAGCGGCCAAACCGGTAGTTGCACCGCAACCAGTTGAAAAGGCAGCGCCGCAACTCGCTGAACCGGCAACCAAGAAGCAGGCACCTGTTGGTGAACCAGCAACTGAGAAGCGAGCGCCTGTCGCCGAGCCGACAACCGAGAAGCGACCTTCTGTCGCTGAGCCGATAGCCGAGAAACAAGCCCCTGTCGCCGAGACGGCGGCCGAAAACCAATCGTCTGAAGACGGGCTCAGGAAACCTCCTGAGCAAAATCCACCTCTGGTCGATCCGTTTCGAGACGATCCAGCGAGCGATGGCGAGCAGCCGTAGTTCGGTAGAGGTGGACAGGCACCGGCTTTGCTAAAAAGCCTCGCTAAGCCGCAAACGATTGGGCAGCGGTTCTCTGCTAACAGGTCTATCTTGTGGCTCGGCGTAGAAAGCTACGGCCGCTTGGCCGGTATTACTTCTTGCCGGCTGGCTTGGCGGCAGCGCCTTTGGCGCCCTTGGCAGGAGCGGCAGCGCCTTCGGCGCCTTCCTCTTCCTTCTTCTTTTTCTTCTTCTTCATCGTGAGCTTGCGCACGCGAACCTTGCGCAGACCGAGCGGCGAGTCGCCTTCTTTCCAGGCGTCTTCTTCCTTCAACCGGGCAATCCGCTCGACACGCGTCAGCACGCTGCGATTGCGGGTGGCCCCGCGTTTTACTTTTAAACTCTTGTCGATGGTCATGCGAAAGCTCCGGCCAGTATCTATCGTCTTTTAGAAGGGGACCCACCAGTATAGGCGATCAAGCCCAAGTCGCTCAAGCCGGGGAATCCGCTGGCCACTTCCGCCAAAAAATCGGCTAATACTCGCTAGAAAAAGTCTCGTTGCCAGCCCGGGTGATCAAGGCGACCCCAGTGACAGGGTCCAATGAGCTACTGATATACCGGCTGCTGCCGTCGGCAAATAGGAATTGGGCGCCACCTGGATGGAACGCATAGACCTCGGCGTCGTTGGCGTGGTTGATCAACGGCTCGCGAGCGATCGTGAAACCTGAATCGGGATCGGCCCAGGCAGCTCCCGCACCTACGTAGGTTTGTTTGCCCGTCGAATCCCCTCGCCGACCGTCGGTGTAGACATCGGGCCGGCCGGCATCCTCGGCGATCAGCCAGGTTTTCGACGTGCCATCGACGATGTCCTTGATACGACATGCCTGTCGGTTCATGGCTTTCGCCATCACGCCAATCACGCGCGGATTGTCTTCGCCGCCGCTGGCCGCATCGGGGTATGGTCCTAATTCAGGATGCGCGCCCCATACATTCGGTCCCACGCCGTTGATGCAACCATAGTCGCCCGCCGCTGGCTTTTCACCGGCCGTGAATTGAACGTCGACCCTCCCCTGCTCCGGAACGCTGGGGCACACAAAGATTTTTAGTGGATACGCCACCGGCGGCCTGTTATCCGGATGAAACCACTCTTTCTTGAGGTTGTATTGCGAGGCAATGTTCTGCTCCTCGGCATAGGGCAACACCACGACCGTCCAGCAAGCGTCGTTCGACTTGGCCGCAGGGCGATCGGCCACTGTATGTTTGCTCGTGTCGGTAGGGTTGAGGTTCCAGCGGCCGCGCGGGTAGCACTTCTTCGTGCTCTCGTAATTCAAAATGGCCAGACCCATCTGCTTGAGATTGTTGAGGCATTGTGTACGTCGCGCCGCTTCTCGTGCTGATTGAATGGCCGGCAGTAAAAGCGCCACCAGGATGCCGATGATGGCAATCACGACCAGCAGCTCGATAAGCGTAAAGCCGCGTTTCGCACGTCTTGACTTTGTGGACAACAACATTCGACGAATAAGGAATAGATTGATATTCAGAAGCAATCACGCAGAGGCGCGGGGACTGCAGAAGTAGTCGAATACAGAATTGCATATGCCTTCTTTGCGTCCTCTACGCCTTTGTGTGAGACCTCTCCCGAGCATGGCAATGGCAAGTAAAACGCAGGCCTGCGGCTCGGGGACTGTCGATTGCGTGAGTTCCGAGCCGCTTCCTGGGCCAGTTTCTCCGAAGTGAGCGCGCCAGATGTCGAAATCCGTTCCATCGACTATTCCGTCTCCGCTGAAGTCGCCATCGCGCCAATCGCCGGCGGTGCCTTGATGCTTTCGCCAGAGAACGTAATCCGCGGCGGTCACCGCGCCGTCCAGATCGGCGTCTCCCGGTCGAAGCCAATCGCGGAGAGCTAGGAGGCCTTGGTGGCTGTCGCCCGAGTCCCAGATATTTCTAGTGCCAAACGTGCTGGTGGAGCCCGATCGATAACTGGCGATCGTTGCGCCGAGATAATCGGCTTGCGTCGGCAATGCGAAGCGGTCGTTGAACGCTTCGAGCCGCGAGATTTCCGTCGTGCCGACTCCATAGCTGCTGCCAGGGAGATGCTCGCCAATCGGGCCTTGGATGATCGGCGCATCGAGCGGATTTTGTCCTTGGGCGGGCTTGTCGCGGATCGTCATCCGCCATTCATCGTTGTTGATGGCGAACAAACCCCCTTCATCGGTGCCAATGGCGTGGGTGCCGTTGCTGTCGGTGACGCTGCCATCGAATTCGAAGTATTTGAAAGAGTTGTCCGGATTTCTCTCGCCGGCGTAGACGTGAAGAGTCCAGTCGCCGTCGTAGCCGCCGCCGTTCTTGGCCGGGTTCCACGAGGTGTCGGTGTGCAGCACGTGCGGGTCGGGATTCTGTGGGGTGGCGCCTAGCTTCTGGTAGGTGGGATTCTGAGGATCGGGATTGTTGAAAGCGGCGCCGCGCAAATTTCCGAGGCCGTTGATTCCACCGGCTCGCGCCAATCCGCCGCCGTTGAGCCAGGGGTCGTAACTGGGCGGCGTGTCGACCAGGTACCAGGCATCCTGCCATTCACTGATCGTGATCAGCGAGCCGCGTGGCACGGCGGCCCATAGGGGGTCCTGCGTAAACCGGATGGTGCCGGCGCCCTTTTGCACATGCAGGTTGTCTTTGTCGTACGACCACTCGATAGTCCAGCCGCGCAGGTCGAGCGTGTTTTTGAATCCGCCGCCGGGCAGTTCGTCGCCTTGCACGACTAGCAGCTCGAACCAGTTCTGCCCATTGCCTTCGACGCGGCCGAATGCCGGATCCGCGCGACCCTTATCAAGAAAGCTGCCGCCGCTCACGTTGTTGGCTTCGTTGAGTAGCAGTGAGTTTGGCGCCGCGGCGAACGCGCTCAAGGACGCACACACTCCGATGAACGTGCCAAGTCGAAACAGCCAACCGCCTATTCCTGGCCCTCGCGTCATGCAATCGCCTCTTTGTTTTTTCGCGATAGTGTGGATCGAAAAATAATGACTGAGTAAAAGATGGCGGCCGCCCGTCGCGGCGAGCGGCCGCCTGGTTTGCCTTAGAATCAACAGGTGCAATGTCGAGGAAGGCAAACAGCGTGGGGATCAAGTATGTCGCCGTCGCCCAAACGTGGTGACGGCGATTCCGAATAGAAGCAGCCCGAACGACGACGGTTCGGGAACAGTGAATGGGGTATACAGCCCTGGGTTGCCGATCGAACCGCCGGTGCTCACGTAGGACTGGTAGGAATCACTTACCGAAGACAAGACCGCCAGCGAGGCGTTGTTCGCGCCCAATGCGGCGAGCGGGATGTTCCCGCTGACGTTTTGCGTGCGCGGCCCGGCCACGTTTCCGCTTCCTTGGTCGTTGTAGGTCAGCGTGTCGACGAGCGCGTTCAGGTTGTCGTACAAATTGATTGCATCGTTTCGACCGAGATTGTCGTTGGTGTATCCGCCAAAAACTTTGACCGATGCCGGCAGGTTCCAAGCGGTTCGGAAACTTGCTGCCGCGACTTCTGTCACAATGACGCTTTCGCCGGGCTGGACGACGCCGAAGGTATCGAGGAAGGCATGTTTTCCAGGCGTGCCGCTGCTGTCGTCCTG
>CAZGMU010000224.1:0-4270 GCA_964526975.1 uncultured Planctomycetaceae bacterium | reverse complement strand
ATCGGGACATAACCAACGTTGGTGAATTCCATGTATTCGCCGTCGGGGCTGTCGTACATCCACTCGGTAAGGACCATTCCGGCCCGAGAATTGCTGTTTGCCACAAGCAAAGCGGCAAGCGACAAGGCCGCAGTCAGTTTCCAGCTCATTAATCTCTCCCAGGTTCAAGTCATCGAAAAATGCTTGCTGAAGCTAATTCAGCACCGTTTAATCACCTTACATGTGCAGATCATGGCGGTCGAGTATTAAGAATGTGTGATTGAAAAATGAAAATTGAAATGCGGGCAACCGGCGCTTAGAATCTGGGTAAGTCGCCAACGCCGAAGAGGTATATTTCGGAGACGCTCGTTATGAACGAAATGGATCGCCGTCGATTTTTGGGTAGCGCGGCCGGCGCCGCGGCCGCGTTGAGTGCAACGACTTCGCTGCGCGCCGCTACTTCTTCAGAGAAGACACCTGCCAACGAGGCTGCCAGTGCAACGGATCGCCCGCCGGCCCCGCCGATGATTCAACTTGGCAACACCAAGATCAAAATGTCGCGCCTCGGCCAGGGCACCGGCGTGCATGGCGGCAATCGACAGTCGGATCAAACGCGGATGGGATTCGTCAAGTTCGTCGATCTCATGCATCATGCGTACGAGCGCGGGATTCGCTTCTTCGACCTGGCCGATCTTTACGGCACTCATTTGTATTTCCGCGAAGCGCTCCGTGAAATGAAGCGCGACGAAGTCACGATCCTGACCAAGCTGTGGTGGCGCTATGATGGTCCAGAGAAACAAGCCAGCCTGCCTGAGCGCCGGCAAATGGCCAAGACCGCGCTGGAGCGGTTTCGGCACGAACTAACCACCGATCCCGACATCGTCCTTTTGCATTGTCTCATGGAAGAGAAATGGGAGGAGCAAATGGGGCCGTATATGGATGTGCTCAACGATGCCAAAGCCAAGGGGCAGATCAAAGCGGTCGGTTGCTCCTGCCACAACTTCAAGGCGATGCAAACCGCGGCCGAGTCGCCTTGGGTGGACGTGATGCTCGCCCGGATCAATATGCAAGGCGACAAGAAGTTCAAAGAAGTGCAAATGGACGGCGCTCGTGAGGATGTCGAAGGCGTGCTGCGCACGGCACGAAAGAACGGCAAGGCGATCATTGGCATGAAGATCTTCGGCGAAGGGAAACTGGCCGACCAGCGCGACGCCTGCATGAAGTACGCCCAGGGCAACGGTCTCTTGGACGCCATGACGATCGGCTTTCACACGCCCGCGCAGATCGACGACGTGTTGCGATTGATGTACAAGTACCCGGCTGAGAAGTTGGCGTGAGCGGAAGCGGATTTGCCGCCAGTCTTACGATCCGAAGATATCTTCGATCTTGCGGGTGCCGTGGAGGATTCGCACGAACAGGATTCCGGAATCGCGAGGTTCATAATAGATGACGTAATTGCCGTGGGTGACACGGCGCAAACTGGTGCGGATATGCTCGGCCGCCTCGCCCATATAAGGTTGTTGAGCCAAAAGCGAGAACTTCTCTTCGATTTCATTCAGCCAGCGAGCAGCGGCCGTAGGTTTGTCTCGCGCGATGAATTGTGCGATCGACAGGAGGTCTTCTTCAACCTGCCAAAAGCGATCGACGCGAGCCATCCGTTAGTTTCCTGATTTCGCTGCCAAGCGGCGATTCAACTCAGCCCTGATGGCGGCCATGTCGAGTGGCTTACTACCTTCGGGGTCGGCGTACGATTCTTCGATCTTTGCGCGGATGTAGTCGTCGTCGACCGCGGATGGTTCGACCTGAATCAACTGGTACTGCATGTGAGTCGACGGATCCTGGCAAATGGCGAAACCACCGTCAGCCTGGATGGCGGCCAGTTGTTCCGGTGTCAGCGAAACTTGATGAGTGGGTTCCATGTCTAAAGTATAACAATCCCGTTAGTAGTTGCCATATTGCAGCATATCGAGCCACTCCCGGGTAGCAATTTCCCGAAACTCCACCTAAACTCTCCACATGCTTCGCTGGCGACTTTTATTCGGTATTTTGTTCGTAGCCGCGCTTGTGTTGTGGTGTTGGCTCGATGCCAACGTCACGCGACCGGGCGCGTTTCTGTTGCCGCTTGCGCTGATGCTCAGTTGGCTCGGCACGGAAGAGCTTCTGGCGATGCTCAACAAGCGCGGCCGCTTTCCCCTGCCCTGGGTCGTTTACACCGGAGTGCTGCTCACGGTGCTATTGTCCGGATTGCCGATCGTCTGGCCCGGGGTTGTCGAGTTGACCGCCATTGGCGCGCTCGGTTGGGTGGCGATTAGTCTGATAGGCAGTTTGATTCTTGCCTTCGTCGGCGAACTATCGCGCTATGGTGGCCCGTGGCATTCGACTTTGAACGTCGGCCTCGCGATGCTCGTCATTACCTACATCGGCGGATTGATGGCGTTCATCGTGCAACTGCGACTGTTGGGTAACGATGGCGATAACGCCCGCACCGGCATGTTGGCCCTCGTCAGCCTGATCGCAACCGTGAAGATGAGCGACATCGGTCAGTACGCAATCGGCCGGCTCATCGGCCGGCACAAACTCGCACCGGTCGTGAGCCCAGGAAAAACCTGGGAGGGAGCGGTCGGCGGCTTAGTGTTTGCTGTCGCGGCGGCTTGGTTGCTATTCGGCTGGGAAACGCGACAAATGGTCGAGGTAGCTGGCAACGTGCCTCCTCTCACTCAAACAATAGGGGGCGGCGTCCGAATCGTGCTCTTTGCCGTTGTGGTCGCGGCGGTTGGTCTGATCGGTGACCTGTCGGAGTCGATGCTCAAACGTGATGCCGATGTGAAGGATTCGAGCACCTGGATGCCCGGTTTCGGCGGTGTGCTGGACTTGCTCGATTCGCTTCTGTTTGCCGCACCGGTCGTCTACTTATTCTGGGTACTCGGAATCGTGCGGCCGTAGAGGCCGTAGCGGCGGCGAATCGCGCTCCGCTAGCTGATCTAGCCTTGATCGGCACGGCCCCTATAATTGTTACTTCGATTGCAATCGGTTGGGCCCCAACGGGTTGCGACTCGAGTTGGGCCTCTTGCCGGCGCGCGACGCGAGCAATTGGCTATAGTTGATAGTTGGTAGATTCCGCATTTACTTGGGAGCCACTACGGCGGCCTTCCCTGGCAACCGGTTGAACCCGGTCGCTTGGGGGCTTGGTGCCGCCTCGTCCATAGATGATCGAAGCGACGATTCCGGTCGGCAGCGCCGATGAATTGGTGATGCTGCTGGGTACGAGCGACCAGCACTTGCGCCGCATCCGCGATTCCGTACCGGCCAAAATCCTGGCGCGTGATGGCAAGATTCACGTCAGCGGCGATGAGCAGGCTGTGCTTCAGGCGACCGAGATCATCGAGCAGATCAAAAACTCGGTGAGCCGCCAAGGCGTCGTCTCGCCCGAGCAAGTTACCCAGATCATCAAGCAGGTCACCGGCGCGGCGACGAACGGCCGCCCTTCTCCGGTCGATGTCAAGCAGGCCGGCAAGGTAATTAGCCCTCGCACATCGGGCCAGGCCCAGTACGTCGAAGCGATTCGCACTCACGACCTCGTGTTCTGCAGCGGTCCTGCCGGCACCGGTAAAACCTACCTGGCCGTGGCCACGGCCGTCGAAGCGCTCAAGCAAAAGCAGATTGGCAAGATCGTGCTGGCCCGCCCCGCGGTCGAGGCGGGCGAAAGCCTGGGCTTCTTGCCCGGCGACTTGCAGTCGAAAATCAATCCCTACTTGCGGCCGCTGCTCGACGCGCTCCGAGAGATGATGGATTACGAACAAGTCAAGCGCTACATGGCCGACGATATTATCGAAGTCGTACCGTTGGCCTACATGCGCGGTCGAACGCTCAACAACGCGTTCATCATCATGGACGAAGCGCAAAATACCACTATTCCCCAGATGAAAATGTTCTTGACCCGCATGGGCATGAGCTCGAAGGTCGTGGTGTCTGGCGACACGTCGCAGGTCGACTTGCCGTCGCACACCAAGAGCGGCCTGACCGACGCGATCAGCCGACTCCAAGGAATTGACGGCTTTGCCAACGTGGTGCTCACGCGCGACGACATCGTGAGGCACCGTTTGGTGCAGGAAATTGTTCGTTGGTACGAGGAAGGACCGAGGCAGGGAAGATAGAGGGGGAGGCAAGGAGAGGGGGAGAGTGGGAGGATGGGCTTGAACACGTATCCTCCCTTTCTCCCACCCTCCCTCTCTTTTGAATTTCGAGAATCGTTTTGAAATAAGTCGCAGACCTGTTTCTGGACTTTAGCTGG
>CAZGMU010000223.1:2792-8188 GCA_964526975.1 uncultured Planctomycetaceae bacterium | reverse complement strand
TCCGAAGCAGTCGTCACCGGCGAGCTCGACCACCCGAATATCGTGCCGATCTACGACCTGGGGTCGAACGACGAAGGCGCGCTGTTCTACTCGATGAAGCGCGTTCGGGGCACGCCTTGGGATAAGGTGATCCACCAAAAGTCGCTGGATGAAAACCTGGGCATTCTCATGCGCGTGGCCGATGCAGTGGCGTTCGCGCATGCGGGCGGCGTGATCCATCGCGACCTGAAGCCCGAAAACGTCATGCTTGGCGACTACGGCGAAGTGCTGGTGATGGACTGGGGACTCGCGCGCATCACGCCCGAGTTCGCCCATGTCGACGCCGTTTACCAGTCCGATAGCCTGGGTGGCACTCCGGCCTACATGTCGCCCGAAATGGCCAAGGGCCCCGTCGAGGCGATCAACAAGACGAGCGATGTCTATCTGCTCGATGCGATTCTGTACGAAATCATCGGCGGCCAGCCACCCCACTCGGGCCGCGATGTAATGCAGTGCCTTCTGGCGGCCTCGCAAAACCGAATCGATCCGATTCGCTACGACGGCGAGCTAAAGGATATCGCCCTCAAGGCGATGGCCACGCAGCAGGAAGATCGTTACCAAACCGTTAAAGAGATGCAGGAAGCGATCCGCGTCTACCAATCCCACTCGGAAAGCCTGGTGCTGACGGCGCACGCCAACCAGAATCTGCAAAAAGCCCGCTCCGCGAAAGACTATCAGCTCTACGCGCGAGCTCTGTATGGTTTCCAGGAGGCCCTCGCGCTCTGGGAACATAATCACCGCGCCCGCACCCTGCTGACAGAAGCCCAGCGCGACTATGCCACGTATGCCCTCGAAAAGGGCGACCTGGATCTGGCCTCGTCGCTCTTGGAAACAAACCCCAACCAACATCAGGCGCTGCGAACGCGAATCGACAAGGCCCGCAAGGAGCGCGATGCCCGGCAACGCCGGCTGAAGCTAGCCAAGCTGGCGGTCGCGGCGCTTGCGGCCGGCATCATTCTTATCAGCACCTTGGGTTATGTGGTTGTCCGCGGCCAGCGCAATCGGGCCGTCGTTGCGGAGAAAGAAGCGGTAACACAGAAAAACGTGGCAGTCACCGCCCAGAAAGGCGAGGAAGAGGCTCGCATCCAGGCCGAAAAAGATCGCGACGCCGCTACCCTTGCAAAAGCCAAAGAAGAAAAGGCGCACGCGGAAGCCGAAGACAGGCGTATAGCCGCTGAGAAAGCCAAGGAAAGCGAGTCGATCGCTCGCCAGGACGAAGCCAAGCAACGCGCCGCCGCCGAACTAGCCAAGAAGCGCGAAGAATACGAAGCCTACGTTGCCCAGATCGGTCTGGCCAACGCCAAGATCAACGACAACGCTTACGACTACGCTTTGCAGCTTCTCAACGAGAGCAAGCCTGAGCTACGGAATTGGGAATGGGGCCGCCTCGAACACCTTTGCCGGCTAGGCTCTGCCAATTACAAGGCCGCGGCGCCCGTGGCGGCGGCGGCCTACGCGCCCGATGGCGAATCATTCGCCACTGGCGGACAAGATGGAAAGATATCCGTCCGCGATGCAAAGTCGGGCCAGATCCGTTTCCAAATACCCTCTGGCGCGCACGTTCTCTCGATCGACTATTCACCGAACGGCAAACAAATCGTTTCGGGCGGCAGCGACAACACGATCCGAATTTTCGACGCGACAACAGGACAACCGATCGGGCAACCGCTGAAAGGCCACAATGAGGGCGTCGTCTCCGTACGCTTTTCGCCCGATGGCCGCCAACTACTCAGCGGCTCGCATGACTATACGGCGCGGCTATGGGATGTCGCCACCGGCGCCACCCTTCAACAGTTTCGGGGCCATAGCTGGCTGGTTTGGGCAGCCGAGTTCTCGCCCGACGCCAACCGAATCGTCACTGCTGGCCAAGACGGCAAGGCAATCGTTTGGGAAAAGTGGTCAGCGATGCGAGATCGACTCGCCGCCTCGGGAATGGCGCCAGCCATCGTCGAGGCCATGGTAAAACCGACGCCCGATAGCCCCATCTATAGCCAATACACGACCTTCGCTGGCCACAATGGCGCCGTCTATAGCGCCCGATTCTCTCCAGATGGAAAACTCGTGGCAACAGGCGGCTACGACAAGCTGGTCATGCTCTGGAATCCAGACGACGTGAAGCCCGTCGACATCGGCCTGCGGTTGGACCACAAACCCGAAGCACCGCCCAATGCCATCCAGCTCGCTGGTCATGACGGCCCAGTCCGCTCGGTCTGCTTTTCGCCCAAGGGGCAACTCGTTCTCAGCAGTAGCGAGGACAATACGATTCGCGTTTGGGATCCCTCCTCTCGCAAAACGATCACCACCCTCCGCGGCCACGGCCGTGCGGTCCGCGCCGCCACCTTCTCTCCAGACGGCCAATGGGTTCTTTCCGGCGGTGACGATGAGCGGATACGAGTATGGAACGTGCAAGGCTACCAGGAAACTCGCGTGCTCTATGCCACGGTATTCTCGGGCCACGAAGATGCCGTGCTGTCGGCACGATACTCGCACGATGGCCAGCAGATCGTAACTGCCAGCCGCGATCGCTCGGCTAGCCTGTGGGACGCCACGAGCGGCAAACCGCTCAAGCGATTTGAGGAGGGGCACGAGTTTTTGGTCTCGAGCGCGGTGTTTCTTCCGGATAAGAAACATCTGGCTACGGGCGCCGGCGACAACTCCGTTCGAATCTGGGATCTAACCGCCGGCACACAGCAAGCCGTGCTGACACCGACAGGGCGCATTGGAATCTTGGCCGCCTCGCAAGACGGCCAATGGATTGCCACGGGCAGCCCCGGCAACGACATCAAGCTGTGGAATCCAACCACGGGCGAAATTCGTGCCACTCTACGTGGACACGACTCGGAAGTTACCGCCTTGGCGTTCTCGCCTGTGGGAGACGAGTTGGCCAGCGGCGACAATCGTGGGCACATGCGGTTGTGGCGAAAAGCAACCGAGGCAAGCGATTGGGAATTTGACCGCGAACTCGTCGGCCATAGCGGATCGATCTCGGCAATCAGATTCACTCCCGATGGGAAACGGCTCGTTTCAGCCAGTGCCGATCACACTTGCGCGCAATGGGACCTGGCAACAGGCCTGGAAGACCGGCAGTTGGTTCTTAAGCATTCGGAATATGTGTCGTCGCTCGATCTTTCACCAGACGGAACGCTCGCCCTGACCTCGTGTGATGATGGAAGCGCTCGCCTGTGGCGGCTTGCCGACGCGAAGCAACTTGCTGCCGTTAAGTCGCTTGGCCGACCCTACAATTTTGTTAGTTTCTCGCCAGACGGCAGCGCTGCTCTTCTAACCGCGCCGGAAGATAAACGCGTATCGCTGTGGGACCTATCAGCTCAAAGAGCGCTCGACAATCCGCAAAACGAATTGGCGACCGTCCCGCGACTACTGCTCGATTTCAACGAGTTGGGTGGCGAAGTTTGGGCTGCGATGTTTGCTCCCGATGGTCGGCATGTGCTCACCATCGGCGGCAACGACGCCCAGCTCTGGGACCCCGAATCTCGAAAGGCCATGGTTCATTTCAGTCCGCATGGCGTCGTCGCTTCGGCAGCCGTATCGGCCGACGGCAAATTGATCGCGACCGGGAGTTGGGACCACTCAGCCAAAATTTGGGACGCAAAAACCGGCCACGCCATTCGCAAGCTCGAAGGGGGCCACACCAGAAGCATCAATTCCGTCGAATTCTCGGCCGATGGCAGCGAGCTGCTAACAGCCAGCGACGACGGCTCCGCGCTGGTCTGGAACGTAGCCTCCGGCAAGCCGACCGGCGTTGCGTTCCGGGGTCATGCCGCCAAGCTGCTAGGAGCGACCTATTCGCCGAATGGCAAATATGTGCTTACGGTGAGCGATGACAAAACCGGGCAAATCTGGGACCGCGCCACCGGCCAGGCGCTCAAGCCGTTAAAAGGCCACAGCCGAGCCGTATTGTGCGGCCAGTTCTCAACCGATAGCCAACGAATCATTACCGGCAGCGATGACGCCACGGCCCGTATCTGGGATGTCAGCACGGGCCAGGAGCTTTTGAAGCTTGAAGGCCATACGGGAGCCATTGCCTCGGTCGCCTTCTCGCCAGATGGCACTCGGGCTCTGACCGGCAGCCAAGACAACACCGCCAAGCTGTGGGACGCAAAAACCGGTAAGGAGATACTTTCCCTGCCCGGCCATACTCAAGGAGTTACCTCGGTGAGCTTCTCGCCCGAGGGACGAAATGTACTCACTTCAAGCAGCGATGGCACTGCCATCATTTGGCTGGCTCGCGATTGGCATCAACCGGATGCAAAGGTTGCCGGCAATTAGCGCGCTCTTTTAGGTTGCTGCCCCGAATTGCGTCGTTGCAGCGCGATTGAGTGGCTGGGGTCGAGCGCCAGCGAGCCCCCGCGGTATCCAAGATTGGTGCAGGTGCTATCCGCTGGGGGCTCGGCTACGCCTCGACCCCAGCCACCTACCCAATCCATTCACTAGCACTGCCTGCTATGAATTCTCTCGCTAATTGCGCCAATCCTTAAGGTCTTCAAAATCGATTCCCGATAAGAGACAGTGGCGCGTAGTAGCTTCGTATTCGCTGCTGCGCACTGAGTGGGCTATGGGAAGGCCTACTGCGGTGATCAAGCAAGGGATGGCGACTCGATGAGCAACGTACCACGTGGCTGGGCAACGGAAGACGCGCGGCGGGTCGCGGACCCGGCACGCTGGCCCGTATTGGCACAACTGCCCGATGCTTCAGCTAGCTCGCTTCCAGAGCGATTCGCCAAGCCAACCCTCCTCGGCGGCGCCGAGTATCGATTCGATCCGCCACAAACTCAGCCGAACGAAATTCAAGCGGCCGGAGCCATCCGATCCGTAGCTCATCAGCCGCATATGCTCGAAAGCCACCGGCGCATGGGGCAGCGTGGCATTCCGCGGCGTCAATCGTCGGTGCTTCCGCACTCCAACCCGTTCTCCAACCCGCGACCGCAGCTTCTCGATTCGCTAGCCCCGGCCGTGCGGTTCCTTACGATCGCCGCGCTATTCACCGCGATCGGAGTCTGGGTGCAAATGCTAGGGCGTCATGCCCCGGCCAAACATCCTGTCGAGCTACAAACGACGGAAACCCGACCAAACGTTGCTCCCCAGAAAAACGCGGACAACCACCCGGCGCCGGCCCCTACCGCTACGGGCCCGATTGAGACCCAGCCCAAATCAGGCGCTCGCGTGGGCCGAGTCGAGGGTGATGACTTCGCGTTGAACAAGAATTCGTCCGCGGGACCTATTTCAACCGGAGGCCCCGCTGTTTCACCACCCCATTTTTTGATCTCTTCCGGAAACCAGCTACCTAGAGTGCGTGTCTCGGACACAAATTCGTATGAAGCGATCGGTCGCGAAGCTTC
>CAZGMU010000223.1:0-2778 GCA_964526975.1 uncultured Planctomycetaceae bacterium | reverse complement strand
GAACACGAACATCCCTCCAGTCACCAATGAGTCGCCCTCGATGGCTCGGTTCCCTGGCTTCATGATGGACATTCCCACTCGTTAGGCGCGCCATGTCTACCACGAATCGTGCATTTATCAAAGCGTACCGACATGACGCGGCAGACCAGGCGCCCGCCGCCAAGGCCGCGCCCGCGATGCTTCATCCGACCAACGCGCTCCCGCGTGAAGCGGTCGCAACGAATGCAGCCGCCACGGCTACGGCTATCGGCAGCGAAACAACGCGTCCCAAACTGGACACGCACCGACCAGGCCCCAAACAGCCATTGAGCTCGTTCATTGGTCGGCCTCAACCGCCATCTCCAGCGATTCAACGCGAGGAGATCGAAAGCGACAACACCAACCTTCTAGAGCCCGGTACGATTGTCGCGTCGCTCCAATGGCCCAAAATCTGCCGCACGCTGAACCAAGCCTCCGGCTCGCAGCTTGATCGGGTAGCCGGCTTGCTCCGGGCACAAGCCGGCGCTGGTCACTCGCTTGTGGGAATCATGGGACTGTTTCCACGAATCGGAGCGACAACAGCCGCATTGTGCCTGGCCGCCCGGGTAGCTCGAAAGGCGCGCCGCGCCATCCTGGTCGATGGCAATTTCTGCCATCCTCGCTTGGCAACGTGCTTGGATTCCGCGCCCACGGTCGGTTGGGAGGAAGTGCTCCGGCACGCGGCGCCCCTGGCCGATGCCGTGATTCGAGCAACCGATGATAATCTCGATATCTTGGCTCTCGGCGGCAAGACACCTAAAGATCCGCTAGCACTCGTCGGCGGCCTGCAAGCGGCCGTCTGCGCGGGCGTGCTGCGCCATGCCTACGATGTGGTTCTCGTCGATCTTGGCACGTTTTTCGATCCGATCTCACAGCCAATCGTGCTGGAACTGGTGCGCAACATGGGCATCGATACTTTGGTCGCAGTTGCCGGGCCTCAACCAGCCGATCCACGCGACATGGCCACCGTCAACGAATACATCGAGCCGCTCGGCTGTGAGCTGATGGGCACGATCGAAAACCGAGTGGCGAAACATCCCTCGGTTTAAACCAAGGAAAGTCTCACGCAAAGACGCTAAGGCGCGAAGAAATACAAAGAATTGAGTTCTGTCACACGTAAATGTAAATGATTTAACAGAAGCAACAGGTGTCGATTATTCTCCGTTTCCTCTGTTGCCTCCTGTTTGAAAACTTCTTCATCAGGTTTTGTCAAAATAAAGATGGTTGGCTTCGCGCCTTTGCGTGAGGCCTTTACGCCGTTAGCGATTCACACATGTATTTAAGTTACTGGCAGCTCACGTCGAAACCGTTCGAGCCGACACCGGCCGGCGGAATGTTTTTCCCTTGCGAACCACATGAAGCCGCGCTACTGAAGCTGCGCTATGCGGTCGAAAACCGCCGCGGAGCGATGTTGCTGGCTGGTCCTGCGGGAGTCGGTAAAACCATGCTCGTGCGCCGCTTCTGCGAGGAACTGGACACCAGCTATGGCCCGAAAGTCCACCTCGTATTTCCACAGATGTCTAGCCGTGATCTCCTGGCCTACCTGGCCGAACAATTGGGCGCGCCGTCGCCCGAGTCGCCTCGCTACACCGTGGAAGAAAGTGCCCGGCGGCTCGAGCTGCTTCTCACGAAAAACTCGCCCCAAAATCGCCATGCAGTGGTTGTCGTCGACGAGGCGCATCTCTTGGAAGATTGCGGTGCTTTGGAAACACTGCGGCTGCTATTGAACTTCGAAACCGCCGGCCGACCGGCGCTGACACTCGTGCTTGTCGGCCAAATGAGTCTCGTATCCGCCGTTGGTCGCCTCCCTAGCCTGGAAGAGCGAATCGCCGTGAAATCGCTCGTTCGCTCCTTCACGGTGGAAGAAACCGGCGACTACGTCCGTCAACGCCTGCGCGTGGCCGGCGCCACGCGCGACATCTTCGCCCCCGACGCAATCGAAGCTCTTCACTACCTGGGCCATGGCACGGCACGGCAAATCAATCGCCTGGGCGACCTGGCTCTCTTGGTCGGTTATGCCGATTCCCGGCCGCGACTGACGGCACAAGAAATCGAAGCCGTAAGCGAGGAGTTGGTCACAATCTCGACCGACTGATGCCAAGGGAGCAACACATCGCATCCCAGCAATTCGACAAGCCAACAAAAAAGCCCAAGGCCTCTTTCGCAGCCTTGGGCTTTGTGTTTTAGGAGGAATACATATTTTTTGCTTAGCCGCGGTTGCGATGCGAGCAGAAGGCCGCGAGGCCGATCACGAGCAGCACAGCGCTAGCCGGCTCTGGCACATTGGCGCCATCCAAACCGTCGCCGCTGCCCGATCCCGGCGGGTTGCCAAAGTTGGCCCGCCACAAGGAGTATCGAGCCGCCGAATCGGCCGCCCCGTTGTCATTCGGAAGCGGCGAGTTGCCGCTCTTACGCCAGACAACATAGTCACTCGCATCGACTTTTCCATCTTCGTTAAAGTCGCCCGAAATCCCAACCACAGGCGCGGCAAATCCGATGTCCATGCCAACGAACGATGTCGCTGCCGAGGTAGACTGGTACCAGAACGTCGACGAGTTATGTGCTATCGCCGCGATTGACGCCGGAGTGGCGAAGTTAGCGGCGGGCAAGTAGACAATCGTCGAGTCGAAGCCGCTGATGAACAGGTTTCCATCCTTGTCAAGAGCCATCTCCCGCCCCGTTTGCGACGACACACTCAAATCGACCCCTTGCAGACCGAGGCCATCTGTCTGCGTGGTCAGAAGTGCGTAATTGTTCGCC
>CAZGMU010000222.1:5079-8205 GCA_964526975.1 uncultured Planctomycetaceae bacterium | reverse complement strand
GGCGCCCAAGCGCTGCGACTCGCCGTCGACGAGCGCGGCAACACGCTGATCGCCTACAGCAAGCCGGAGGCGATCACCGCGCTCGATTCGATTGTGAAGCAACTCGATACCCGGGCGGAGCAAACGGCAGTCGAATCAGGCCAAGACCAGTTCACGGCATCACTGCCTCGCTCGCTCATGGTGCGGGTATTCTGGCTGGCCGACGGGGTAGCGGAAACAATCGGACAGAATCCGGCCAAATTTCTTCCGGAAAGCGTTCTCAACGCAACGAAGAAACTTGGCCTGGAATCGCCTCGACTCGTCGCGCAGACATTCAACTCGCTTGCCGTCAACAAAGACGAAGCAGCCAGCTTTTCCACGTATATCCCAGCCTTAGTAAGAGAACAACTCGTCGGGATGACCTGCGAGGGCAAACTCAAGCTCGTTTCCGATGATCTCGTGCGAGTGGACATGAGTGTTAGCGTGGGAGGCTCGATGACGAACGCCGACTTGAAAGGTTCGCTAACGACGCCACTAGGCCACTTCATGGTACTGGGTACTTCCGACTCGTTGTTTGGCCAAGGTGGCATGGCATCGGGCGCGATGCCCCGTGCGGCTGGCCCGATGGGCATGGGTCCGGATGACGGCTTCGTACCCAGTGGAGAATTCGGGGCAGCAAAAGTCGGCGATCCAGCGGCTCCGCCAGATCCGAACGCACCGCCCGACCCAAATGCGGAAACTGCACCGACCAAGCCACGCTACACGACATCGCGATTCGCGTTCGTCGTCCAAGTCGTCGAAGGCCAAAGCTACGAAGCGGAGAAGACCAAGAAAGTGGAAAACGAATAGATCAGAGCAATTCGTGAAATACGCCCTCAATAGCCGGACCGCCACGCGGTCCGGGAACCGGTGAGCGTGGCTCGCCGGCTATTGTTGTTTGCCGTCAGCCAGAAATGTTACCAGATCGCGCAGGTCGTCAATCGATAGCATCGCTTGTAGATTGTCCGGCATGATCGACTTATCAGCGACATGCCGCTCCTCGATCGATGCGATGGGGAGCGTGAAGTATTTCCCGCTTGCATCCGTGAAGCCCTCGGTTCCATCATCGCCGACCTTCGGCATCCGCAGCGCGGTGTATGTTTTGCCGTCGGTCGTCGTGAGCACCCAGGGCTGGTAGTCGGGTGCGATTTCCTGGCTGGGCTGAAGGATCGACGTGATGATCCGCTCGCGCGACGTGCTACGACCGATTTCCGTGAGGTCGGGACCGACATTACCACCGCGGCCGCTATGCTTGTGGCACACGCAGCAACGCGGACCGGCGGAATTGAAGAAGAGCCGCCGCCCGGCAGCCGCATCGCCCGGCTTTTCGAGCAGCTTCGACCAACCGGCGGTATCGGTCGCTAGCGGCTTGATCTCCAACGACGGCGAACCACCAACCAGGCGCAGCGTGCGCTCGGCTTCGCGGCGAAGAACAAGGTTTTCACTCTCCTGAAACTGGCGGATCACAGCTCCATCGGGGAGCTGGTCGCTAAATGGCCCCAAACCAACAATCGCCTCGGCACGAACCTCGTCGGCTTGCTTGTCATCGAGCGCAACTTGGGCCAACAGTTGAACGCGCTGCAGATTCGATTGTTGAGCTAGCGTTCGCACCGCTTCGAGCCGCAACTGCTTGTTATCAGACGCCAGATAGTCCGCCAGCCGCTCAACGATAAGAAACGGGCTATCCGGCTTGAGCAGCGCGAGCGCCAACGCTTTCGTTTCCGACGTGCGATTGGAATTCGACAACTCGCGCACTAGCAGTTCGTCGGCGATCTCCGAGCCACGCAGCGCTGGCTCATGGTCCAGCCAATCGATGGCTCCCAACACCGTCAGATAGTAACGTTGACTCGGCTGCGGCCCCTCGAGCAATTTGGCAACATCGTCACGAAGCGCCATGATTCGCTCGTCGCCGATCCACCGCACCGCGTACAGCCGAACATCGGGAGATACATCTTTCAGGCTCTTGCGCAGCAACGATTCGTCATCCGCCGCGCCGCGCAATCGTGCGGCTTCGAGTGCGGCAAGACGAATGCGAGCATTATCCGACGCCTGAGCCATCGGATCCGGCTTCATTGCCAGTAGCGCCACAGCGTGCGCATGGACAAACGGGTCACTCGATGGTGCTTGCTCGACCGGGCTTGCATCATCGGCCGAGGCGGAGATGTCTTCGCTCGATCGCGGCGGGAACTCAGCGTTCCGCTGGTCGTCGGGCAACGTCAACTTCCAAATTCGCCCTCGGCCATGCACTGGGTAGTCGTGCAACACCCAATCGGCAAAGTACAGCGCGCCATCCGGTGCGACGGCGATCCCCGTCGGGCGAAAACTATCGTCACCCTGCACGATCAATCCGTGAGACGATCCATACGAGGCGCCGCGAGCACGAAGTTCGTGCCGCTCGATGCGGTGATCGCCCCAGCTCGTCACCCATAGCGCGCCGGCATGCGCCACGATGCCCGTCGGCCCTTCGCCCACTCCGGCGACCATCGGCAGCGTACCCGGCAACTCTCCGTTCCAAGCTTGCAGCGGATGCGTACCCGCTCGGCCGTATTGGTAGCGATAGCCGTAGTCGCCTCCCTCGACGATGTGCAGAAGCCGACATGGCGGAGTCGCGTCTGGGTCATTGTCGACGGCAAAGACTCGGCCATCGGGAGTGGTGCAAATGCTGAACGGATTCCAGAAGCCGACCGCCACACGCCGCACCTCGCGACCGTCCGGCGTACACCCGAAAACCGCGCCAGCGCCATCTTTGCCCGTGACCGTGCTGTGGTCCGCTCCCACGAGTCGATAGGGAAGCCCCAGGTTCTCTCCCAGGCTAACAAACAGCTTCTTGCCATCCGGCGCGAGCGCGATGCCGCTCAAGCCATTGTGTGGATAGTCGCCTTTTGTTTCGAGGCGCAGAACCTCATCTTGCTTGTCGGCCACGCCGTCGTTGTTCGTATCACGCAACAGTAGAACGTTCTGCCTCGTCACGAGGTACACCGCCCCATCGTCGCGTGCGAGCAAGTTCACCGCGTGGCGGAACCCCTCGGCAAAGGTCGTCCAGCAATCGAGCTTTCCGTCGCCATCGGAATCGGCAAACATGCGAATACGATCGCCGGCCGGCCCCGC
>CAZGMU010000222.1:0-5062 GCA_964526975.1 uncultured Planctomycetaceae bacterium | reverse complement strand
GACTCGACCACCAACAACCGGCCCCTGCGATCGAACGTCATGCCGACCGGGGTAACAATCTCCGGATCGTGGGCGACAAGCTCCAGCTTGTAGCGATTGTCGCTCACCCGCGGATCGGCGGCATCGGCTGCCTGGCCGAAAAACAGCAACCAGGCGACCACGCAAATTCGGATTAGAAGTCGCGTGGTCATAGACTCCCGGTGCTTCCGTAGCTGAATTCGCCAGAATTCGGCAGTTCGCTGGTAGGTCAGGCTGTGCCTGACGCGAACGGTTGTCAGGCACAGCCTGACCTACTTTTACTCCGACTTGCGTGGCAACTTCAACGTTGCCGTCACCGGATAGTGATCCGAAGGCCAGCGCCCATCATAACTCGTGCGAACGATCTCTGCCGACACGGGCGTGAATTCGCTCGTATGCAAAATGAAATCGATCCGCGCGCCCTTGGTCTTACCATCCCACTCGTTGAAGCTCGACTCCTTGGGCGATCGCTCGGGATGCAGCTCGCGATAACTGTCGGCCAGTTTGCGATCGGTTGCCCCTTTCGCAGCGATCAGCGTCTTGAAGGCCGGCGTATCCTCAGATGAATTGAGATCGCCCATCACCAATAGCGGCAAGTCGCCGCCCATCGTGCCGAGCCGCTCGCGGACAAGCGCCGCCGCTTGCTCGCGAGCCTTCGGATCTTGATGATCCCAATGCATGTTGAGCAAAATGAATTCACGATTCGATTGCTTGTCTTTGAGCCTCACCCAAGATGCGACCCGCGGCAACTTGTTGAAGGAAAAAGTCGTGCCCGGCGTGTCAGGCGTCGCGCTCAGCCAAAACGAGCCGGCGCCCTGCTGTGTGAATCGCGACTTACGATAGAAGATGCCCGAGAACTCGCCACCTAGCTTTCCATCGTCGCGTCCCTGGCCATAAAACGCATACTCGGGCAGCGCTTTCTTCAAGTCTTCGACCTGATCGCTGCGGGCTTCCTGCACGCCGAGCAAATCCGGTTCGTGCTCGCGAATCACGCGAATCGCCCGCTCGCGGCGCGGGTGCCCCGCGTCGTTCCAGTTGTTTTCCTGCGCTGTTTCGCTGTGGCCCGCCCTGGCAAAGCGAACATTGAACGACATGACGCGAAGGTCGGCTGATTCAGCCGCATCGGCTGTTACCGTGGCCGTCGAGATCGTGATAAATAGAAGATAAATAAACCGCCAAGGACGCCAAACGCGCCAAGAATGATCAATGAACTGGCTCAACTTCTTGGCGTCCTTTGCGTTCTTGGCGGTTTCATTCATAAGTACAATCTTTTAGGAATACATCAGCAATCTTAAGAACAACCACGGAGGCACGGAGGACACGGAGAAGAAATACAGGAGGTAGGAACGCCAATCCTCACTAATGAAGAGAAAAGACTATCTCCGTCTCTTCTGTATTCTGATTTATTAGCGCAGATTAGTGGCGATTAGTGTTCCTTATTCCTCCTTCGATCTTCTCCGTGTTCTCCGTGCCTCCGTGGTGAATCCCCTCTACTGAAATTACTTCAATCCTTGCCTTCGTGCTTCACCTTTGGCCAATACGTCTGGAAATCGAACTCAGGGCTATTGTCTAGGTCATGGCAACGCATGCACATATCGACCACGCTGCCCGTCTTGAATACCTGGCCCGACTTGTTTCCCTCGTTCGGCCCGATCTTCAATCGCAAGGCGGCCCGCAGCTCCTCTTTCTTGGCATCGGTCACGTCGATCTCGCCGTTCTCGGCAGCAGCGTGGCTACCGCCTGGGCCGTGGCAGTTTTCGCAGCCGTTGCCAACTAGGTCTGGCGTCTCGGTGAGACTCAAATAGCCCGACTCATACGGAAAATACTTCTGCGGCTCCCAACCGGTCACGTGGCAACTCAAACATTACGGATCAAAATGCCGCGGCGGCGTCAGCTTTACCAGCGTCTCGGTTGCGTGCGCGTGCGGCGTCTTCTCAAACACAGCGGCCGCCTCCGTGTGGCAACCCTCGCACGTTTTGCTCCCCACAAATTTCCGGCCGCTCGGGTGCGGCACCGGCTTCAATCCCAACCCTTGCAGCCCCAATTGCTCCAACTCTCTCTGGTAGGCAACCTGCATCTGCTGAATCTCCGGCGCATCCGGGAATCGATGATCCAGCGGCACTCGCTGATAGCGGAACGGTGGATTGCCATTCTTATAAAGACCGACGACGACAACATACTCCGCTTTCTGCCCCACCTCGACCAAATGCGTATTCGTGCCCGGGATCGTGCCAACTTCCTTCGGCGGTTCCTCCGGTCCCTTGGCCGTCATCACCCAATCGAACTCGGGAAACCGCTTGGCCAGGTCCTTCGTCTCATCCGGCTCGGCGTTGCACAGCAAAACCATGTGGTCACACTTCTTGGCCAACAGCTCGGCCCGAAAGCGCGGTATCGCCTGGTACGGCTCGAGCAGCGCGAAGTCGCCCGCCTGCTTCCGCCCGGCGATCTCCTTCTTGCCCAGCACCGTGGTGATGCCGATCCGCATCCCGCCCACATCGATGACTTTATACAGCTTGTCCGTGCCACCCGTGAAATTGTCGAGCGACACATTGGCCGACACCAGCGGATTGGCCTGCTCGTCCATGTCGAGCAGCAAGACAGTCAAATCGGTGCCCAGCTTCAACTCCCCGGGCCCAAAGCCGACGACCGAATAGCCCATCTTCATCAGCGCGTTGTAGGAGAAGTTCACCTTTCGATAAGCCTGCACACCCGTGCGAGTCTCCTGCCCGCCCAGGTCCATCGCAATCACGTTCCAACCCTTCTCGCGCAACTGCTTGAGAAAAGTGAATCGCCGCTTAAGGCCACCCTTCTGATTCTCCAATCCCGCGCATCCGCAGGGTTCGAGGTAGCCGTTCTGTTCACCAGAGAAAACGAGGGCCACATCCGGCTTCGGCCACGGCTGCTTCGTCGTCGGGTCAATAAAGATCTCGCCATTCACCGCGATCGGATCGACCTTCTTCCGCTCGGGCTTCTCCGGATAGCCAGCCTTCGTGGCGTCGGCCGCGGGCTCGCCGCGCAAAATACCGACCGCAATCGGAAAGGAACAAACCAGCGCTGCGAACGCCAGCCATTTCGTACGCAGTTGACGATTAAGCATTTTTAGTAGAACAGGCTTCAGCCTGTTTCGAAAATGAACGAGCGGCAGGCTCCAACCCACCGAAATATTTGCGGCAGACGGGCCGAAGCCCATCCTACGGAATCAGCGTTCGACGGCAAACCGCACCGAAAGCGACAGCTCTTTGATCTTGGGATGGGTAGTGGAGAACACAATCCGGCCCGCTTCGCCCTGGGCCGTGTCGAGATGCACCATCGGCCGGGTGCCGGGCGGAATCTCGATGAGAACCGGCACGTGAACCAGCGTGTCTTTAAGTTTCACCGGCTTACCCAGCGTCACTTTAAGCTCCTGCGGCTCGATCGACTTGACCTCGAACTTCACCTGCTCGGCATCGGCGCCGCGCACGATCAGGTTGGCCTTCGCTTGCCCCCCTTCGCTGCTCTTCACCGTGCCGATAATCAGCATCCCCTGTTCTTCGTTCCACCCCGAAGTCGCCCCGACGCTAATATCACCGATCACTTGGCCGACTATCGGTATATCCAGCTTCTCCGCTTCGGGCAGGTTCGTCTTGAGCGACACCCACGAATGAAACCGACCGATCGGTAAACCATCTTTCGAGGTGATTGTAATACGATAACCCCGTTTTGCCAGTTTGTTTGGCAACTTGTTCTTTTCGACAGGCTCGACCTTAACATCGAATTTATCCCGAACCGTCGGATCGGAAATCACCGGCTCGGCAACGGTCAAATCGTCTTGCAGCATCGCCATGACATAAACCTGAGCCGACTTCACCTCATCCACCGCCAGCTTATCGAACAGAAAGTCCGGCGGCTCGACGCCGCTGGTCGCCATCACCTGCCCACTGACCACCAGATCGACCTTCGATTGCGTCAGATCGTTCGTAAGAACCGTGGCCGATTGCGAAAAAGGGCCGCCGTCAATCTTGGCTGTCCATTCAAGCTTCACTTTGGTCGATTCACCCGGGGGGATCGACTCTTCCGCAACGTGCGACAGCGTGCATTTGCAGGTGGTGCCCCCATTGCGAATCGTGAGCGGAGCGGTCCCCACGTTCCGAATCACGAATTCGTGCGATCTCGTCGTCCCCCGCTGCATCGAGCCGAAATCATAGCGGGGCTGATCGACCTTGATCCGAGCGGCAGACTGATCGTCAGCCTTGGCGTTGGTTGGAGTCTGCGCCGCAAGCCGGTCCACCGCGTCGGGATCCGAACGAACTTCCACATAGGCGATTGCCACGCCAGCCAATACGCCGACAAGGGCCGCTATCAAAACTGTGCTCAGGATTCGCATCACAACACCTATCGTCTTTGCCGTAAAGATTTTACGAATCCCTACCGGGCGCGGTTCACGTCATTTTACCCCGCCGCCTAAATTGCCGCAATTCAACAACCACTCGCGACACTGCGTAAAGAACCGCTGAAAATCCTCCCGACGATAGTCCGGGTACGTCCACTCCAGCGCCTGCCAGGCCCGCTTCCGGTACGCCAACGTCACCTCCGCAAAAATCCCGTCCTGCAAATAAATCCGATGGGCATGATCCTTCGTCGAAGCCAGCACCAACTTCGCTGGCGTAATATATCCCGGATCAAGATTCAGCGGCCGAGGCTCCGCGTGATACCCCAGCGCCGCGTACTCGGCCTCCCACTCATTCGTCCCCCGCTTGATCGCGGCCAGCAATCCAGGATCAACCAGTTCAACAAAAGCAAGAAACTGCTTCTTGAGCCCCGCCCCCATCGTCGCGGTGTAGTAGTCGGTCTCCCTAAAGTCAAAACGATCACTCGCGAACGCCAGTGGGCCAAACTGCTTCACAAATTGCTTCTCGGACCAGTCGAGCGCCGCGTCATACCGCGAACTCACCGCAACCAAAAGAAGCACCGAAGCTGGAACATGAATGTCGCCCATATACATGTAGCAATACGACTGGGTGGCACGCCCTGAGTCTTCGAAGGGCGTGGAGTTGTGCGGTTCGGA
>CAZGMU010000221.1:0-8227 GCA_964526975.1 uncultured Planctomycetaceae bacterium | reverse complement strand
GCCACGAAGTCGGCGTATTTTACGTTTCGTGCTTCCTTTAACGTTATGATGCTATGGGTAAAGTTTTCGCTCAATCTCAGTAGCCAGGCGCCAGCTTGCGTGGCGGCTTCCAGCATAAACACACCAGGTAAAACAGGGAACTCTGGGAAATGATAAGCTAGGTATTCCTCCGACATCGTCACGTTCTTGACCGCCGACAACTCCTCGTTCGGTTTGAAGGATCGGATTTTGTCCAGTAGCCAAAAACGCATGAAATCGGCGTAGTTTCGTTATGCAATCCGCTGGGAAAACCACCTAGACGAGACCTGAGTCGATGCCGGCGGCGTCTCGCCCGAGCCAGGATCGTAGCCCAATCAAAAAGGTTTTAATTGAGAACCTGGGATGAATAGCGAATTCCAGATTATAGCGGGGTAGTCGGGTTGATTCAACGGTTATCCGAGCCACGCTATTTAGGGAAAACTTGCCGAAAGGGCAAGGCGGGAACTTGGCGGCGATTCTCAGCAAAAGCCCGATTTTTCACACTTCTAGCGGACGCATGGGTGGTGGTGGAGTTTCGTCGTAGATGCCCACCCATTCGCGGGTATAGTACGAATCGAAGAACTGAATCCAAGTTCGCTTGGGTACTCCACCAGCACGTAGACGTTGCTTAATCGCATGGATCCCGCGCGATACGTCGGTAAGTGCCAAGTCGCTGTATGAATACATCTTCCCTGTGCCGCCGCCAATGACACAGCCGAGGTTTGCACCCTCTAGCGCGCCGTCGACCGCGTCCTCGATTTCGCCACGATCGCTGAACTCACAGCCATCCAGTCCTTCCCCACCCCAGATTTTTAAGTAGCAAAAGGTTTCTCCGCAGCGGCTAAACCGTTCTGAATAAAATGGTAAACCCGAGTGAGCAGCAGACCACATTGCCACATTCGCCGTGACCGCTACGAACAAGTCGTCCCGCTCAGGATACTCATCAGCTTCATTAGGTTTAAGTTCGACGAGGTTATATGGCGAGTCGTCATTCAACCAAGCCTGGTGAGAATCAGGCGGCAATTGATCTTGGATACTTTGTACAATCGCGTCGAAGGTGTTTTTCAAACGGTCGAGCGCAATCAAATGCTTCATCTCTTCTGTTTTCCGGCTGAACAGCGAGGCCAGAGCAAATGATTTTCTTAGCGGGCTAACGTCAATATTTCCGACCCACTTGTTGAGATACTCTTCCCCAAGCAACGTTTCTGTCACGACAAACGCCGCCTGCAATGCGTTTTGATCATCCCCTCCGGTAACAACGGAGGAAAAATAGCAAATGTCGATACGGTTGTGTTCACCGCGTCGCAACCGCACCTTGAAATCGGTACTGTCTACACCCATTCGAGCATTCACTGTTGGGTGCAGAATTTCGATACTTTCGGGAAGTCGATATTGATAGAATTCCCAGCCTGAAACTACAGGAGCTCGCTGGAGTACCACACTCGTCAGCGGCCTGACGTGGTGAGCCGATTCTGGTGTGATGACGAGCCGGTGCCCAGCACCATTAACCGCAGGCCCAAACTCCCACATTAAAGACTCACTTATCGGCTGCAAATACTTTGCCATCCATTCTGCCAACTCACCTCTCCTCGCAAACTTGCCCTGGTAATTCCGCGAGAACGAAGCAGCAATGTCGTTGCAGTCCTGGACAAACTGATTCCACCACGAATCAATCTTGGCAATAACCGCTTCTCGATCCGCTTGCTCGCGTTTGTAGTTTGGGTCGATGAACCACCAACGCATGTCGTTCCCCTGAGCAATTAACTAGGCTTACGTTTTCGACCCTGCGGACGGAAACGGTCGCGGATTTTCGCGAGAACCTCCACAAGCAGGTCAACTTCGCCCGGCATGTTGTAGAGGTAGAAGCTGGCCCGCGTGCTGGCCGAAATATTCAGGCGATCGTGCAGCGGCCAGGTGCAATGGTGGCCGGCACGGACGGCGATTCCTTGCAGGTCGAGCAGTTGGGCGATGTCGTGGGCGTGCGGCTGGTCGAGCGTGAAGCTGACGAGACCAGCGCGGTGGTCGGGCCCAGGGCCGAGGATGTGCAGGCCGTCGATTTGGCAGAGTCGCTCGTAGGCGTAGCGGGTCAGCTCATGCTCATGACGCGAGATTTTGTCGAGGCCGATGTTGTTCAGATAATCGATCGCCGCGCCGAGAGCGATGGCCGGAGCGATCGGCGGCGTGCCCGCTTCGAACTTGGCGGGTAATTCGGCCGGAGTAAACCGATCGGGCCAGACACGGTCGATCATGCTGCCGCCGCCAAGAAACGGCGGCATGGCATCGAGCAAGGCTTCGCGGCCATAAAGCACGCCGATGCCAGTAGGCCCGAGCATCTTATGGCCACTAAACGCCAGGAAGTCGGCCCCCATCTCACGCACGCGTGTCGTGTAATGAGGAACACTCTGAGCCGCGTCTACAAGAACCAAGGCACCGACCGCATGCGCGCGGCGGGCAATCTCCTTGATCGGATTGATCGTGCCCAGCACATTGGAAACCGACGCGACAGCGACTAGTTTCGTTCGATCCGTAAGCAAGTTGTCGAGCTCGTCCAGAACAAGCAAGCCATCGTCGGTGATCGGAATATGCTTGAGCACAACACCGGTCCGCTGGGCTAGTTGCTGCCAGGGAACCAGGTTCGAGTGATGCTCCATCGTGGTGACGAGAATCTCGTCGCCACTCTTAACATTCGCATCTCCCCAACTGTGCGCTACCAGATTGATGCCGGCGGTAGTGCCAGAGGTAAAAACAATTTCGCGGGCATGCTCCGCCCCGATGAAATCGCGGGCCTTCTCCCGCGCTTCCTCATACTGCTCGGTCGCCCGCTCGCTCAGCGTGTGAATGCCCCGATGAACATTGGCGTAATCCCGCTCATAAACGCGACGCAGCACCTCAATCACCTGCCGCGGCCGCTGCGTGCTGGCGGCGTTATCGAGAAAAACCAGCGGGTGATTGTCGTGGACATTCTGCTGCAGGATCGGAAAATCCTCGCGCAGCGACGCGGGCAGCAACGCTGATAAATCGATGGACGGTCGTTTTGTGGAAGATTCGATCGTTGTCACGTGGCTTTATCGTATTAATTTACCACGGAGACACAGAGAACACTGAGAAAAACAGTCAACCGCTAATTGGCGCTAATCGTCGCTAAAGGAATTGCATTTCGTTTGCTCACCTAATTTTTATTAGCGGCTTATTAGCGTCAATTAGCGGTCCTTTGATCTTATCTTCTCCGTGCCCTCGTGTCTCCGTGGTAAGTCTTCTTCAGGAACCGTTCACTGGCGAATGAACCGCCGATTGCAGCACCTTCCAAGAGAGCAGGCAACACTTCTGTCGGTTCGGGGTCAGCCGCGCTCCGTAAAGCTTCAGCATATCTTCAGCCGAAAACTGCTTGGCATCCTGGACAGTTTTCCCTTGCATCTTCTCCAGCAGCATCGAAGCCGATGCCTGGCTGATGATGCAGCCCTTGCCGGTGAAATAGCAGTCGCGGATTTTGCCGTCGTCATCTAGCTCCAGCTCGATTCGCACCACGTCGCCACAAAGCGGGTTATTATCCTCATGGGCATGGGTGGCGCTAGGCAGGTGGCCACGGTGGAACGGGTCCTCGTGATGTTCGAGGATATGCTCTTGGTAGATTTCTTCTTCGTCGGTGGGCATCGTTGAATCTGGTTCGCGCCGCAAGTTTTAGGCTCGAACTTCTTTATCCAGTCTACGAATAGCGATGTGGTCCGACAACCGCGATGGCCGCCAGGGCAATGGCGGCGGTTTCGACGCGGAGGATACGCTGGCCGAGGGAGACGCATTGCCAACCGGCGCTTGTGGCCGTGGCGACCTCGATATCGGTAAGACCTCCCTCGGAACCGATGGCGAGTTGAATGGGTGTTGGATGGTGAATATCCAGGTCGCTAAGCGGCAAGCCACTCGGATGAGCAACAAGACGACGACCGCTTGCAGGCTGAGAAATCCATTCGGCCCACGCTTGTGGCTTAGCGATGCTCATTAGCCGGTTCCGACCACACTGTTTGGCGGCTTCGATCACCGAGCGTTGCAGTCGCTCTAGCGCGTTGTCATTGGGCAAAGCCACCGAGCGCTCGGTGATGAGCGGCACGAGCGTCGTCACGCCCAGCTCGGTAAGCTTTTCCACCAGCCACTTCTGCCGGTCGCCTTTGGGAAGCGCGACACCCATTTCAAGGGTGAACGGCAACTCGCGGTCGACTTCGCATCGCTCGATCACGCGCAGCTCGGCATCGGCGCGGCGGAGCGTTTCCACCGTAGCCCGAAATTCGGCGCCTGAGCCGTCAAAGAGCGTAACTTCGTCACCGACCGATGCCCGCATTACATGCAGCAAGTGGTGCGCCTCGGGCCCATCGAGCAGCAGACAACCAGAGGTAATCGGCTCAGGTGAGTAAAAGCGTTCGGACATGGAATATGGGGCTTTCGGCTGTTGGCTATCGGCTCTCGGCAAGAGTTAGGTGTGGATAGGAGTTGCTTGGCTGATAGCTGATAGCTGATAGCTGATAGCCGACAGCCCCTGTTCAAGTCCTGCTGTTCATTTGGTCGACGATCCAATTCATCGGTGCCGCAAAAACATTGGGGACTGGAGCGCTGGCCGTTTTGCAGCATGCCGGGCGAGCGTCAATTCTATCCGACGGCAGGCCACAACGAAGCGCTCGCGCGAATTGAATATTTGGTCGAGGGCCGCCGCCGGCTCGGGGCACTACTCGGCGAATCAGGTGTCGGCAAATCGCTCGTCCTGCGAGTGGCTGCCGCTCAGCTTGCCAAAAAGAGCCGAGTGGTCGTGCTGGTCGACGCCCTCGGCGCCAGCACACACGAGTTTTTGTGGCAAGTTGCACGCGGACTAGGAACACCCCCACGCGAAGACGCCAACGTCCCTTGGCTCTGGCGACAAATTGCCGATCGCATAGCGGAAAACCGAATACGCCAAGCCGACACGGTCCTCCTCGTCGACGACGCCGGGCAGGCCGGGCCCGATCTTGTTACGCAGCTCTTACGCCTCGCCCGGCTCGATGTCACGCCCACCGCGCGCTGGACGATCGTGCTGGCCGCCGAACCGGGCCAGACAGCCCGGTGGAACGAAGGGCTGCGCAACCTGTTCGATCTGCGGATCGATGTTCACCCCTGGTCGCTCGACGACACCATTGGCTTCGTGCAAACGGCACTCGTCGACGCGGGGCGCTTCGAGCCAGTCTTTGACGATGGCGCGCTGCGAGCGCTCCATGAGCTGGCCTGCGGCGTGCCGCGACAGATCACCCGCCTTGCGGACTACGCGCTCCTCGCGGGAGCGGCGGCGGGAGTCGATTCGATCGACGCCGGAATCGTCGAATCCGCCAGCGAGGAAATCACCTGGCCAGCAACAGCAATGGCGTATTGACGCGCCCGACGCCATCACTAGACATCGCGTGCTCAACACGTCATTCTCGCGCAGGCGAGAATCTAGAATTTCGGCCCTCATTCGCCGGGTGCCATGGCCACTGCTCGGAGTGGCCATGTTTCGGTAACACATCGGCAAACATGCCCACGCAAAGCCGTGGGCATGGCACCCTGGCGCCCGACGCCATCACTAGACATCGAGTGCTCAACACGTCATTCCCGCGCAGGCGGGAATCTAGAATCTCGGCCCTCATTCGTCTGAATTCCCGCCTGCGCGGGAATGACAGGGCGCTACGACCCCGCCGTCATCGTGTTCTTCAAATCAGCCACGCGCTCGCGAAGAATCTCCACCTGCTTCTCGAGCGCATCGCGGTCGATGCGGACTCGGTCCAGTATCTTGTTGCTCGATGACTGGATCGTCTCGGCGCTCTTGCGGACCTCATCGAGGTTGCCCGCGCGCTTTTCGATTTCCAGAATCGCCTTATCGATGGTTTCGAAATCGACCTGCTGGGCGGCCGACTGGCGCTCCGAGCGAAAACAGAGCGCCCGCGCGGCGATGATGCCGGCCTTCAAAAACACGTCGGTCGATGGGTCTTCCACGTCCCAGATGACAACGAAATCGCTGCCATATCGTGCGAACGGCTCCAAATTAGCGGGCGCGGTTTTCTTCGAAAACACGAACACTCCCCAATCGGCGCCACGGTTCTTACGGGCCGTTTCGATTTCCTCACGGGCTGTCGCCAGCGTGTAACCCTCCTTTTCCTTGGCCTCGACGACAATGATCGCGCCGGGAGCGGCGCTATCGGGCCCCAGCTCGATGATACAGTCGCCGACTTTGCAATTCTTGATCAGCCCGCCCGTGTGTCCGGTCGGGGTGGCCACATCGCCCGCGTGCTGCGACTGCTGAATGATGAATTCGCACACAGCCTCTTCAAACGCCAAGCCGTGCCGCGTGCTCCGATCGGCCTCTTCGCGCTGCGTGACGATCTTGGCGAGCGAGATTTTCACCTCTTCCTGAAACTGCTGGTTCTTCTTTTCCGAAACGTCCAGTAAGTCCTTCAGCTCTCGCTTCAAACGTGACAAGCACGACGTGTCGCTATCGAGCGAAAACTCGTTCGTGATCGTTCGCTGGGCTTGGGTAACGTTGTGAACCAGGCGGCTGAGGGCGCTGTTTTCTTCGTTGAGCGAAAACTCCTTGATGATCACGTCGATCTTCGTTTGGATGTCCTTGCTCAGGTCGCCATGGTTGCTAGTAAGTTGCGTGATCAGGCGGCACAGCGCACCTTCCTTGTTGTCGAGCGAAAACTCTTTCAGCAAATGGTCGCGTTGCTGCGTGAGTTGATCATCAACGGTTTTGCCCAGCGAGGTGAGCAAGCCGTCCGACTGTCGTGGGTCGAGGAGCTTCATGAGCGCGCTGTCGCGGCCCACGTGCGCAACCAGCGTGCGCGCAAACAACGAGTTCTCACCATCGATGAAACTCTTGATCAGTTGCGATAGCTCGCCGTCTTGCGATACGAGCCGCTGCACGCGGTCCGAGAACCGGCCATCCTTCGGGTCGAAGTATTCCTTGAGCTTGTTCTCAAGCTGGTCGTACACGGAGACCTTGTGCTGGTCGAGCGTCTTTTGCAGACCAGTGATGAACTGATCCCCCTCGCGCCGGAAAGCGTCCGTATTAAGCTGGCCCGCTACATGACGCATGGCCAGCACGCCGATCTTGAGCGCCTCGGCCGCGTACTGGTTCCGCTCATCGCCCTCGGCATACGCGACCAGCGCGCGGATCACGTCGCGATCGTCGACAAGAAGCTCAAGCGGAAGCTGATGCGGCAGGTCACCGTCGGCAGCGTGAGACGAAGTATTTCCGTAAAGTTTCACTGTCGCTCGCTCAACAGTCGTCGACATAAAAAGTTTCCTTTGCGAAGCCGATTATGGCAGTTGGGTGGCTGGGGTCGAGGCAAAGCCGAGCCCCCAGCCGACACCGCTGGGGGCTCGTTTTCCTGGGGCGGCACCGACTTTCGGCCGCCTGGACGTCATCAGCAGTTCGACTTGCCACGGCCGAATGTCGGTGCGGCGCAGCCGTGAGAGGTAGTACATATTCACCTCTAGCGCAAGCGCACCGACAATCGGCCGGGCAAAGTCCAAGCAATTTCGACGCACATCCGGCCGACAGTCGGTGCTACCCGATTCGGACGAACGCTGTACATGCGTCAATATCGCGGCTCAGAGGCGTCTGCGTCAAATGCGTCCGGCATTTTTTTCGATTTGCGGCTAATTTCGGGCCGCATAAATTACCAGTCCCAGCACTACGGCAACCAGCGTTGTGGCGATTAGCAGGGTGCGGAGGCTGAAACGCTTTGACCAGCGAAACCAAGGTATAGCGGCGAGTGTGGCGGAAACAATAACGAGGAACCAAAAGGGAACTGACACCGCGAAACTTAGCACCAGGAATTTACCGGCAATCGACGCAAGAGTTAGGTCGGGTGGATCCTGGCGTCGGTTAGTGTTGAAAAACCGAGAATAGTATTCCTTAGAAAACGTATCTCCACCAGCTTCCTGCTTAGTCCACACAAGACTGCCAGGTTCGGTCTGGAGGGCCATCATACTTTGTGAATTGTTAAATAGAAATGCGAGGTCATCAAACCAGTTGAAGCTCCGCACCCACAACACGCAGAGCAACACTGCCACCAAGCCCCACACCACCGACCACGCGATTCGCAGCTTGCGGTATCTCATCATGCGACCCGGCAAGGATCTTAGAATGACGCAAGGACAGCTTTGGAGTTTTCAGTGCAGGCAAAGTGCTACACCGAAGGTGTTAAACTCCAAA
>CAZGMU010000220.1:6219-8234 GCA_964526975.1 uncultured Planctomycetaceae bacterium | reverse complement strand
TTTACGGCGGCCCAACTCTACGCGACCGCCAGCTACCAGGCCCACGACCTGACCGGCATAAGGTTAGGCAGCAACGACCTGAGCGGCTGGAACTTCGCCGGCCAGAACCTCGCCAACGCCTACTTTTGGAACGCCACGCTGACCGGCGCCGACCTCAGCCACGCGAATCTCGCCAATGCAAACCTCAACAATAGCGACTTCTCCGACGAAAGCCTCGCCGACGCTGACCTGACCGGGGCCGATATGCGCGGGGCTTACTACTACTCTATCCCGTCAAGTGCGACCACGGACAACCTGATCCGGCCTGATGGTCGTGTATTCGGCCTCGCCTTGTACGCGGGAGAGCAACTCGTGGTCCGCGACTACGACGGCGGCGGCAGTTTGAGCGAGCCTCCGATTCCTATTCAAGTCACCGGCCACTTCGTAATGACCAACGGCGGCGCACTGCGGCTGGTCTTCGAGGCCGACGCCTGGGACTCGACGATTTCCTTCGCGGCCGGCATCCCGGTCAGCCTCGGCGGCGTACTGGAGCTGACGTTCGCTCCCGACGTGGACCTCGTCAGCCAGGTTGGCCGCACATTCGACTTGTTCGACTGGACCGGCGTCACGCCCGTTGACCTGTTCGACTCCGTCCAAAGCGATTACGTCTGGGACTTGTCGCGGCTCTATACGAATGGCGACGTGACGCTCGTGGCCGTTCCCGAGCCGAGTTCCGTGGCGCTGGCGATGCTGTCTCTGCTCGCTCTCTCGCTGTATTCGACGAATCAGAGGGCAAGCAATCCCCATTTAGCCGCCGGTCGATGACCGGCGGGGAGTGCCAGGGTTATCCCCACCAAGAGCGCATCGTAATGCATTGAACACAATACACAACTCCTGGGTGCCAACCTGCGTTGAATTCCAAGCGGAACGGCAAGGACGCTAGCGATAAAGAACGCCTTTTCCCCCACAAGCAAGGACTCACCCGATGATGACCGGCCAACTACGCTATTCGTGGTTCGCGCTGCTCCTGATGGCGCTGCTCTCCAATCCCCTACCTGCGGCCCTCGTGCAGACCGGCAACGTCGTCCCCGACGTCAACACCTGGACGAGCAGCACCACGGGATACATCGGCAACACGAGCGCTGGCAGCGTGACGGTCGATGCGGGAAGCTCCCTCGCGTCAAGGAATGGTTATCTGGGCTTCAACTCTGCCTCGACGGGCACGGCTACGGTGACCGGCACCGGTTCCAAATGGACCAGCAGCTATCTCTATGTCGGCAGCTCTGGCACCGGCACGCTCCTCATCGAGGCGGGCGGGGAAATTAGTAATACATGGGGCTTCCTCGGCTACTTATCCGGCTCGACGGGTACGGCCACTGTTACCGGCACGGGTTCCAAATGGACCAACAGCGGCTCTCTCGAGGTCGGCAACTCTGGCAGCGGCGCGCTCACCGTGTCCGACGGGGGAGAAGTCGTGGCCGGGACGCTTTACGCCTCGCTGAGCGATCTCCATGGCAATGGAACGATCACGGCGACCGCCGGCGCCGTTCTGGACGCCGATTTCACGTTCGACACCACACATGGAGCTTCGCAAAGCCTTGCCTTTGGTTTCGGCGGCACGTTGAACGTGACGGTCAGCGGAGGAAGCTCTTTAGGCGTTGGCTACAAGCAGTCTGGCAGCTTGACCATCTCCGAGGGAGTGAACGTTTCCTCGAGTTTTGGCAACCTCGGCTATAACTCCGGCTCGACGGGCACGGCCACCGTCACCGGCCCCGGTTCCAAATGGACCAACAGCGGCGAGCTTTATGTCGGCCGCTCTGGCAACGGTGTACTCGCCATCGAGGCGGGAGGACAGGTCAGCAGTGCTGGCGGCAGCCTCGGCTACAAGTCCAGCTCGACGGGTACGGCCACGGTGACCGGCGCGGGCTCTAAATGGACCAACGGTAGCGCTCTCTATGTCGGCAACTCTGGTGGCGCCGGCACGCTCACCATCGAGGCGGGGGGGCAGGTCAGCAGTGCTGGGGTATACCTCGGCA
>CAZGMU010000220.1:5815-6174 GCA_964526975.1 uncultured Planctomycetaceae bacterium | reverse complement strand
TCAGCTCGACGGGGACGGCCACGGTCACCGGCGCGGACTCCAAATGGACTAATGGCGGCGTTCTCTTTGTCGGCTACTTTGGCAACGGTACGCTCCTCATTGAGGCGGGAGGGCAGGTCAGCGGTACCGCGGGCTACCTCGGCTATTACTCTGACTCGACCAGCACAGCCACTGTCACCGGCGCGGGTTCCAAGTGGACCAATGGCAGCAATCTCTTGGTCGGCAACTCTGGCAGCGGCTCGCTCACCATCAAAGATGGCGGGCTGGTCAGCGTTGGAGGAGCGCTTACGACGCGTGGCACGAGTTTCATCAACATGACTACGGGCGGTATGTTAGCGCTCTATGGCGATGCCGATGAC
>CAZGMU010000220.1:0-5805 GCA_964526975.1 uncultured Planctomycetaceae bacterium | reverse complement strand
TGGTTCAAGGAACCGACGCGATCCGCTTCTGGGACGATTCGCTTTCCGCTTGGTCCCCTCTCACGACGGGCACGCTCGGCGTCGACTACTCGCTGGAGTATCTCACCACGGGAGACCTCACCGGCTACACGCTCTTGACCGTGGGAGAGACGACCAGCCCCGGTCTGCCCGGCGATTTCAATACCGATGGAAAAGTCGACGCGGCCGACTATGTGACCTGGCGGAAGAACGACGTGGTCAATCTACCGCTAGCCAACGACAACGGCGTCGGCACACAGGCCGCCCGATTCTCGCTGTGGCGAGTAAACTTCGGCAACCCGCCCGCAGCGGGCAGCAGCCTCAGCGGCGAAATCGCCGTTCCCGAGCCTTCGATATTGTTGCTTACAGGCATACCATTGTTATCCACCTCCTTGGTCGTGCGCCGACGCAAAGCTCGAAGAAACAAAGGACGCCAGGCCAAATCCATTTGGAGCAGAAGAAGTCTCACGCCAAGGCGCTAAGACGCAGAGGACAAGAATTCATTTACCATGAAGTACACGAAGAAGAAAGAACGAATGAATGAGCAGGTTTTTTTCCCAACCACTTCCAAAATTCTTCGTGCCCTTCGTGCCTTTGTGGTTTATTCGATTCTTATCCTGCGCCTTCGCGCCTTTGCGTGAGATCCTTTGAAGATTAACGGCGTAGGGGGGGGGGCACGGCCTAACGCTTTGGAAAGAGCGTGGTCCGCCGAACCGCATAGTTTCACACCCTTCGAAAGCTCGAGGCGTGCCATCCTCCATTTGAATTCCCGGCGGCCTCACTTCACTCGGCAGGTTCGACCACAATCACCCAATCGTCTGAAACAATGCTCCTGGGCTTGCTAATGACGCCGCCGGAGTTTGAGTCTGGATGGATCGATGGCAAATCGATCAGATTTCCATTCGTCGGATCAAATGCTCGAATTCGATAGTTGTGCTTTTCGTCGACGTTCGCAACACGGACGGGGCGCGACTCGGGGACGTAGATAATGCGAACCTTATCAGCGATGCCGGTGGAGTAGGGGCCGTAGGCGGTGGCGATTGCGAAGGTGCCCCAGGGGCTGCAACCGTATTTGCCCAGGTCTTTGGCGGGGAGCCAACTCGAATCATCGAATTCGACGAATGTCCAATTATCTTTCTTCGGTGGTTCTTTTGAGCTCCGCCAGGATGTATCGGTGTCGAGAATTACTGTGCTACCACTTGCCGTTCGGATTTGTGCATTCGCCAACAGTCCGGCCGGGTTGGCGGCGACAGGAGCGGAAAGGTTTTCCGCTTCGATGGCGAGAACATTTTTTCCAGGCTTCAGCTTCGAAGAGATATCGAGCGTGGCAAACGTACCGGTGCCGGCATGAGCAGCGATTTGCTCGCCGTTGAGGTACGCCGTGAAGCGGTCGTCGGCCGAGATCCAGAGCATGCCTTTTGGTGCAGCATTACCGGACGGCAAATCGAACGCCTTGCGGAAGTAGCGTTTGGCGACCGGAGCGTCTTTCGTGGGGTCGCCCTCGGGTGTCCAAATCCAGCTCGCCCATTTAGGGTTGAGCAAAGTGACTTCGGCGTAGCTGGCCCATTCCGGATGCGGCGCGAAGTTCTGCCACTCGAATTTCTCGAACAGCTTTTTGCCGAGGCCAATCTGACCGGAGCCGGGAAGGTTCATCGATTGGTTCCACGGAATGTGGCCGTAGTCGCCGCCATGGGGCGACTTACCGTGTGGCTGCTCGGGGCGATTGCATTGCCAGATGCCATTCGCGCCGTACGTGTGCCCGGCAGCGCCGTTCGTCATGCAGAGCCAGAACATCTGGCGAGTCCATTGCGTGGGCAGGCTGTCGCCCAGCATTTCGTAGGCGGCTTCACCGTTGATAACGGGCATCGTCGGTTTATCGGCGAACGATTCTTGCACGGTATGTACGGTCGGGCCGACGGCCTCGCGCCCCGCATGGGGCGTTTGCAGCATGTCGAAGTCGAGTAGCGTGGGATCGTCGGTAGCGTTGCGGGCCGAGAGGCGGCCGATACCCGTGGGGTGAATCGTGAGTGGTCGGTGGTACGGATCGGTCGCGCGGATGTAGCGCATCACCTCGGTCCACTCAGTCACTTGCTTGCGATCGTCATACGGAAAACCTTTGGCCAGGTACCAAGGCAGGTTTGCTTCGCCGGCCGCACACCAGGTGACCGGCAGCGCCCCGTAGCGCGCGATCAGATAGCGCCAATGCTGTTTGGCTTTTTCCACGCCCATCTCGGGCATGAAATACCCCCACGCGCCGACAATACAGGGTGAGAAACCTTGATCGACGAGAAACTTAAGCCGCTGGTCGGCCGCGTCGAAGTATTCGGGACGGATCCGAGCGTATTTTTCTTCCCAAGGGAAGCCGGCTTCGTTCGCGCCCCGCGGATCAAAGGGATGCATGTCTGGGTAGAGGCCGGCGACGATCTGGATAACGTTGAAGCCCTTTTGTTTGCGATCGGCGGTGAGCGTTTTCACTTCATCCGGCCAATGAAGCCGATGGCACAGGCCCATCCACCAGGTGTCGCCAAGCCAGAAGAAGGGCGTGCCATCGGTGTGTTGGAGGTAGCGTCTATCGGCGGCGACGCAAAGAGGGCCATGTTTGTAGAACGGGTTGTCGCCGGTGTAGGGTTCGATTCGCACCTCGCCGGTGACATCGTGCAATCCCTTGTCTTGCCGGTCGGAGCATTCCGTGATGAAGCGATGCGAACCGACCAGCGGCGATGCGTAGCGGACCTTCCACTGATTGCCGCCAGCCCAAAACGCAGGTACGCGCAAGGTTTTATTGTTGGGCGTGGTGAAAACGACGTCGAGCGTTACCGTATTGAACGGGTCGTCGTGCGCGTTCTTCGCCTCGAACGACTGCTCGACCATTACGTTGGCTTCACCTTGGAGCGACGGGCTTGCAGCGCAAGCCGAAACAGAAAGGTAAAAGGTGGCGAAAAGCAAAAGTAGTTGTGTAACTTGACGCATGAAGGCTCTTTCCATGGCTGTACTGAATGTTGTTGATCGGTCGACACTCCAAGCCGGTATCTTTCCAAATTTGATTCCTGCGAAGATGGTCTCTCGCAAAGGCGCTAAGGCGCAAAGATAAGGCGATAAACGGAGCACCAATCTACGCTCATCAGGGGCAAGAAACTGAATTCCATGATTAGCGAAGATTAGTGCAGATTAGTGTTCTAAATCCTGCCTTGAACTTTGCGCCTTAGCGCCTTTGCGAGAGTTTCTTCGGATTTGAGGTGCTCATCGAAATTCTCCGAAACCGAAGGCTTTGGGGAGCAGTGTGAAGGCCAGGTTGCCTGCGGAGTCGGTTTCCAAAAACTCGGTCATGCTCTTGTCCCACTTGGCAAGGATCGGGTCCTGCCGGCTGCGGTTCCAATGGGCCTCGCTTGGCGCGGCGGCAAAGACGAAGAGTCGATCACCATCGCGATAGATGGCCATGCTGACATCGTTCTCACGCATCCCTTTGGCCAATTCAGGCCATAGCTCATCGTGGGCTCGTTTGTAATCGGGGTATTTTCCGGGTCGCAACGTTAACGCGAGGCCGATCGTATGCATCAGGCAACCCTCATCGCGCGGCGGAGGAAATCACGAAACAGGATGGTTTCCGAGAGGTTGTCCGATTCGTTGCAATGCTCCCAGTCGATCCACACGTATTCGATGCCGAGGTAGCCGTTGTAGTTCGTGGCGCGCATCGCGCGGAGGACACGAGTATAGTCGATTGTGTTGTCTTTGAACGATGTTTGTAAGCGATCCTGGCGCGCACCGCGGACGTGAAAATGCGTGGCGTATTGCACGAGCCGCTCAATCTCAGAATCAGGCAGGCCAATGCGAGTGAAGTGGGTATAGTCGAGCGTAAGCGTAAGGCCGGGCACACCGAGGACCATGCGCTCGGCTTCGTGCGGGTTGGGGGCGAGCGAACCGACGTGGGCCTCGACGGAAAAAACGATGTTGTGCTGCTTGGCTTGCTCGACACGCCAGGCAAGCTCATCTTGCGAACGCTCCCACGAGTCGGTGGGCGATTCGTCTTGGTCAAAGTACACGCCAGGAAGCGTTGTTACATGAGGCGAGCCGAGCGCGCCGGCGTAATCGAGTGTTTGCAGGAACCGGTCGCGGGCATGTTGCCGACGGACGGAATCGGGCTGATTGATCGCGTAGGGAACGAAATCGGGGTCGAGCTGCAAAAAGACATCAGCCGGCGCGAGTCCGCGATCGGAAAGTTTGTTCTTCAGCGTTTGGGCGGAATGCGCGAGGCTTTTGAATTCATTCGAGGGCCAGAGATGGGAGCGGCCCTCAAAGAGGCCGATGTCGATGCCGTCGAGTTCGAGGGCGGTGATAAGATCGAGCACTTTGTCGTGCGGCAATAGCGGAAACGTGAAATCCGCGCTCGCGAGTTGCCACTCGGAAGGAGGCTGTCCGATTTCCACTTGCGCAGTAGCCATATCAGGTGTCCATGAATCGGGTCTTGCCCGGGTGCTGCCATTCGGCGGCGGCCAAATAGCCACCGTCGACGACGAGTGAGGTACCGGTGACGCCAGCCGAATCCTCGCAACTCAAATAGAGGGCCGCTTTGGCGACGTCGGCCGGTTGCAGCGGCATGCCGGTAGGCACGCGCCGCACACGCGCCGCCAACGTGGCCTCGGGATCGGCGGTTTTGTTGAGGTGTTCGCGCAGCATCGGCGTATCGGTGATGCCGGGGCAGACGCAGTTGCAGCGCAGGCCGTCGGCCGCGTAGTCGAGCGCGATCGACTTGCTGAGCATCAGCACGGCGCCTTTGGATGCCGTGTAGGCGGGCGTGCCGCTTTGACCGACGTAGCTGCTGATCGAGCCGATGTTGACAACGTAGCTGCGCGAGTGTTTTTTCAAGTAGCTAAGACCATGTTTAATCGATAGGTAGATCGACTTGACGTTGATCGCCATCAGTCGGTCCCAATCGGCCTCGGCCAGCTCATCGAGCAGCTTCACCTGTACGATGCCGGCACAATTGACAAGGATCGAGAGGCTGCCAAACTCCTTGGCCGTTCGATCGATCGACCGCTGGGCATCATCGCTACGGCTAACGTCGCAATTTGTAAAAATCGCTCGACCACCGTTGGCGCAAATCTCGCCGGCGATCGATTGGCCACGGGCGGCTTGAATATCGGCCAAACCGACGGCGGCTCCCTCAGACGCGAACAACCGGGCGACTGCTTCGCCGATGCCGGAGGCGGTGCCGCTGATCCAGGCTACTTGGTTTTGCAGTCGGTTTGCCATTGATCCATTTGCTTTTCGGCCGCGACAGTAGGAGTGGCCACGAAAAACACAAAAAGGCACAAAAACTGAAAGGCTGAATAATTTGTGCTCGTTTAGAAGCTGTTTAGGAGTAGCTGGATTCACCAGAATCCGATCCATTCGGTGTTGATCTGAATTCTGGCGAATCCAGCTACGAATTGCCTCACTTCTTTTCGTGCCTTTTTGTGTTTTTCGTGGCTATCCACAAATACGTTCCCATTTGCGTTGGAAACCAGGCTGCTGCAACACCTCGGGGTTCACGATGCCGCGCGGCATACGCTGGAGCGACAGGTCGACCATGCCCTGGCAGGCAGCGCGGCCGATGTCGCGGAACATCTCGTTCGTCCAGGCAATGCTATGGGGCGCGAGCAGCACGTTTTCCAGTTCGCCGAAGCGGCTCGGTTCGGTGAGTGGCTCGGTGGCGAAGCAATCGAGCGCGGCGCCAGCAATGCGATGTTGCTCGAGCGCCTCGTAGAGGGCGTCTTCGTCGACGATGCCGCCGCGCGCGGTGTTGATGAG
>CAZGMU010000219.1:0-8315 GCA_964526975.1 uncultured Planctomycetaceae bacterium | reverse complement strand
TCTGTCTCTGCTTCTGTCTCTGCTTCTGTCTCTGCTTCTGTCTCTGCTTCTGTCTTCTCTGTGTCCTCCGTGCCTCCGTGGTGAATCCTATCTGCCGAAGTTGTTTTGAGTCATCCCTAAATCTCCACAATCTCGCTCCGCATGATTTCTCGTTTCCACCCCGGCTCATGAATGGGCCAGCAATCGACGCGCTCGAGTCCCGACTCGGCATCGAGCGATTCGAAGGTGGGCATTCCCAATGCGTGTGCCGCTTGCCACGCGTCTCGTTCTTCCCTCAATAGCTCGGCCGGTCGTGCAGTGACGTTGCTTCGTCGCCATTGAAGTCGACCCTGGTCAAACACCGAGATCACAATCGGCGGCCGCATTTCGAGCATTCGCCGCGCAATGAGTTCATGGCTGGCCGTGCTGTACTTTTCTTTGAGAAGCAACAGGTCCCAGTCCGCGTCACGTCCATCCACGGCGAACCAACGTCGCGGCAATAGCAAAGCGCCTGCCAGACGATTGGCCACCGCTTCGCGAGCCGTCGGTAGCGTTTCGTCGAACGCGACTCCCAGCCGATCGAAGACACGATAGGCCATGCTCTCGCCGATCTCGTGCGCGATGGTCCACTGTTCCCGCTCGGGCCGATCCGCTATTCCGACAACGATGGTTCCCTGTCCGCCCCTGTTGTCGGCGCGGTTCGCCAGTCGCACGAATCGCCCCCGATGCTGCATCGAGTAGTCGTGCGTTACGACCAGCCGCAGGCCATCGGCGATAACCAGGGCGTCGATCGGCGGGCCGTCGATGCCGGCTTCCCAAAGTGCTTCGGCCGCACAGGCATCAACCGCAGCGGCAAACTCCTCGTCGGGAATTTCGGACAGCATAGGGGGGCGCGGAACTTGTGGGGATTCCGACCTTTCTTAGTTGGAAGGAGTAGCAACTTCCCGCTAGTGGTTTGTCAGTGGTGAATGGATGTAGCTGGACTCGCAAGAGTCCGGCCCATACGGTCAGGACCGAATTCTTGCGAATTCAGCTACCATCCAATCAGAGCGGACAGACCACTCGGTATGTATACAAATGTATATAGTTCCGAGAAAAAAGCAACGGTTCAGGCCCGAAACGTGCCGCCAATTGGCCTGCAATCGTCCGGCCGCTAGAATTGATAGTTTGCGGTTGCCTCGCGCACTAGCCGTTGTGCGTGGGTTCGCGAACCGATCTGCCCCAGCAAAGAATCTTCAGGCAAACGTGTCGGACAATTTCACTACTCAATGTGCGCGCGGCCAGTCCAAGGGACGCTATGCGTTTGTCAGCCTCGGCTGCCCGAAGAACCTCGTTGATAGCGAGCGGATGCTCGGCCTGTTACAGCTTGATGGCTACGAGTTGGTGAACGATCCGAAGGGGGCCGACTTCGCCGTCGTCAACACCTGCGGGTTCATCGAAGCCGCGCGGAACGAATCGTTTGCCGCGATCGACGAAATGCTCGAGCTAAAACGCCAAGGGCAGTTGCGCGGCGTGATTGTTTCCGGTTGTCTTGCGGAGCGTCAAAAAGATTCGCTGCTCGAATCTCGCCCAGGAATCGACCACTTGGTGGGCGTTTTCGGTCGAGAGCATGTGACCAAAGTTGCCGATCGGTTGGTTGGCGGACTTACCGAACAGCGGACGATTTTTCAGCCCGCGCCGACTCACCCGCTGCCCGATACGGCACGCCTGCGAATCACGCCGCGGCACTTTGCGTTTCTCAAGATATCGGAAGGCTGCGATCGGCTTTGTACGTTCTGCGCCATCCCGAAAATGCGCGGCAAACATTACACGAAGCCGATGGAAGAAGTGATCGCCGAAGCAAGGGAGCTGGCCGCCGACGGCGTTCGTGAATTGGTCATTGTCGCTCAAGATACGACTTATTATGGCCTCGACTTGTACGGCCAAACGCGGTTGGCCGAGTTGCTGCGCGAGTTGGAGAAAGTCGAAGGCCTCGATTGGATTCGATTGATGTACTTCTATCCGATGTACGTCAGCGATGAGTTGATCGACGTGATCGCGAAGTCGAAACGCATCGTCCCGTACATCGACATGCCGCTGCAGCATATCAACGATCGGATGTTGAAGCGAATGCAGCGCCGCGTCAATCGAGCCGATACGATCGACTTGCTCAACAAGCTGCGCGACCGCATTCCCGATCTCGTCATGCGAACCACGATCATCACCGGGTTCCCTGGTGAGACGCAGGATGAGCACGAAGAACTGGCCGAGTTCATTGCCGAGCAGAAGTTCGAGCGTCTCGGCGTGTTCACGTATTCCTTCGAGCCCGATACCCCGGCTGCCAAGCTGCCCGATCATTTGCCCGAAGAAGTGAAGGATGAGCGCCGTGACGAGCTCATGGAAGTGCAACAGGAAGTTGCCTTCGAATGGAACGATGCTCAGGTTGGCCGCAAGCTCGACGTAATCATCGACTCGGCCGTGGAAGGTGAAAAGAACGCCTGGATCGGCCGCTCCTATGCCGACGCGCCGGATGTCGACGGCGTGGTCTATGTGACCGGCGAAGGAATTTCCGTCGGTTCGATCGTGCCGTGTGAAATTGTTGCCGTTAGTGAGTATGATTTAGTGGGCGCCGCAATCGGCGAAGCACGTTAATCACTGGTTTAAAGTATGGATGATCAAGCCGCCGCAACGAATCGATCGTCAGCGCTGGATGCTGTTTGGAACGTGCCTAACATCCTGACGATCTCGCGACTCGTCTTGTCGATCATCTGTTTCGTTACGCTCACGTTTGATTGGTATCTGACGTCGCTCGTGCTGTTCGTCATTGCAGCCGGCACGGATTGGGTCGATGGCTTTTATGCCCGTCGTTACGGTCAGGTCACTCAGCTTGGTCGTATTCTCGATCCGTTTGCCGATAAGATCATTATCTGCGGGACGTTTATCTTTCTGGCCGCGATTCCGTCGGTGGTCGGCGAACGTGGGCTCAATTCTTCGGCTTCGGAGATTTGGGCCTGGATGGCTGTTATTGTCGTGGCCCGCGAAATCCTGGTAACGGCCCTCCGCAGCTTTTTCGAGGAACACGGCTCCGACTTCTCTGCCAAGTGGTCGGGCAAGTGGAAAATGGTCTTTCAATGCGCCGCGGTCGCAATGAGCTTGTGGCGGCTCTGGTATTATCACTTCGATTCAAGGGCCACAGTCTGGGATGTTGCGCCCCCAATGTCGGTGACCTGGATTCTACGGCTACTCGTTTGGCTCGCTGTCGCCATGACGATCTATTCCGGCTGGGTGTACGTGCGGCGGGCGCTCGATCTGTTGAAAAAATAAGCGATACGGCAATCCCGTCCCAGTTGTACCATGCCGTCAGAGCCTATCGATCCAGCGTTGGTCACTTTCGCCGCCGGCATGATGATGCTCAGCATCTTCGCTTGCATGAATGTGCTTCACATGCGTCGCAGCGGCCCCGTCTTGTCCTACGAGCCAAGGCAGCCCGTGCCTTGGGGGGCAGTCGGCGGTGTTCTGGCAGGAACCTATTTGCTGCTCACTATTCTTTCGGCATTAAACGGTAGCGAGCCGGATGATCCTACTGCGTGGGAATCGATCTCGCCCTGGACGCTGCTCACCGCGATGGTCGAACAAACGTTCATCGTCGTCGGGGTGTTGTTTGTTATCGCTATGTTCTCGAAAGCCACCTGGCGCGATCTAGGGATTCCAGCGAGCGCTCGCGAATTGCTTCGTGATATCTGCATTGGTGGCGCCGCCTGCTTGGCTGCGCTCGCGCCGGTGCATTTGATTCAGCAGTTGTTTATGAGGTCGTCGGATGAAGTGGAATCGGGTCACCCTTTGATACGCATGGTTCTGGAATCGCCGCCGAGCCCGTGGGTTTTGGTTCTGGCCGGCGTGGCGGCGGTCGTGGTGGCGCCGATTTGCGAAGAGATTACGTTTCGCCTGTTATTACAAGGCTGGCTCGAACGCTGGGAGGACGCACGGCTAGGTTGGCGGAAGCAAGCGGTTGATACTTCAACAACCGAAACGCCGGCGGTTTCAGAGACGGACGCCACTGTGGCAACGATCGAAGCGCCGGTGCTGCCCATCGCGCCGCTCGATACCGCTGAGCCCTTGCTTGAGGACGATCCGCCAGTTCGTGGTGTTGCAGGCTTGCCTTACGGCTGGTTGCCGATCATCGTGAGCGCCGCGGCATTCGGCCTGGCCCATTTTGGCTATGGCCCGGAACCTATCCCGCTGTTTTTCTTGGCACTCGTACTGGGCTATCTCTATCAGCGCACCCATCGCATCGTGCCGAGCATCGTCGCCCATGCTCTTTTCAACTTGTTTACGATGATAGTCTTGTGGCGAATCGTGTATCACCGCGGTTAATCGGCCGACAGGGCAAAACGATCTTCCGTCTTATGTTGGAATTCGAGCAAAACGAACAGGGAGTCGTACTGCCGATCCGAGCGCACGCCGGCTCGCGACGCAATGCGATACTCGGCGTTCGTGCCGGCGCGTTGCGAGTGGCCGTTACGGCTGCTCCAGAAAAAGGCAAAGCGAATCAGGCGATCATTGCCGTATTAAGCAAGGCGTTGGGAGTTTCCAAATCGTCGATCGAGATTCTCTCCGGCGAAACCTCGCCGCAAAAGCGATTGCTAGTGCGTGGTATCGTACTCCAGCAGTTGCAACAACGACTGAGCGAGATTCTTCCCCGCGACGAGTCGTAACCGCCTAGATGCTATAGCGCTCAGTCATCGCTGCCCGGTTCGGCGAATGCCCGCGGCGCCACGCCGCTTTTTGCCCACGTTTGCCGGAACGTGGCGTTGCAGCGGATGTCGCCTTGGAAGCCTTCTTCCAGACGCGGATCGGTGAAGCCCCACTTCGCTTTGAGGTCGATCAGTTCCTGCGTCTTCTCCGTTGATAGGTACTGAACCGATCCGAGCTGCTTCGAGAGGATGAGAATCCGGCAGTAGGCATCGAGCACTTCGGTCCACCAGTAAGCCCGTTGAACGTCTTCGCCATAGCTGACCGTGCCGTGGTTCGCGAGGATGATCACGTTCGATTGTTTGACGAACGGCAGAATCGTTTCGGCGAACTTCTTGCCACCGGGCGTTTCGTACGGCGCGATCGGCACTTCGCCGAGAAACACTTCCACCTCTGGTAGTATCGCTTGTGGGATTGGCTCGCGAGCAATCGCAAACGCGGTCGCATGCGGCGGGTGGCAATGGACCACGCTTCGAACATCCGACCGCGCTTTCATGATCTCCAAGTGAAGCATGACCTCGCTCGATCGCTTCTTCTTGCCAGCGATCTGGTTGCCTTCCATATCGACGAGGCAAATATCCTTGGGCTTCAAGAAACCCTTGCAGTGCATCGTGGGCGTGCAAAGGACCTCGTTCTCATTGAGCCGTACGCTGATGTTGCCGTCATTCGCGGCAGCGAAACCACGCTTATAAATTCGATCGCCGATCTCACAGATGGCTTTTTTGAGCTTCTTGACGTCCTGCATCTTTGTCCTTCAACCTGAGAGTGTTGGTCTATGGGTGCTAATTTGATTTGGAACACTAATCTGCGAACCGCCAAGTCGCGAAGTACGCCAAGGAAAGCATAAAATTACAGTGAATTGCTTGGCGTTCTTTGTGTTCTTGGCGGTTTCATTCATTCTATTAGATGCTCTAAATGATCTCTGTCCTTCATTTTCGCAGACAGCTAATCATGCCGCCAGACGTTGCGGAAATGCCGGGGATTCGTGTGCGTTCGTTCGGCGAGGCAGAGGATATTTCGGCGTGGTTGTCGCTGCGTGAGCGGGCGATGGCAGATCAAACGCCACGGATTCGTGCCTGGTCGGAAGCAGATTTTCAATCGGAAATGTTGGGCAAGTCGTGGTGGCGAGCGGATCGCTGTTGGGTGTCAGCGGAAACAAAAAAGGATGGGGGTGTCGTGGGGGCCGTCGTGCTGGCTATTCGCGAGGGGAATGCAAAAGCAGTTCCCGTTGTACATTGGTTGCTTGTTGATCCTGCATGGCAGCGTCGTGGCGTTGGTCGATTGCTGATGTCTCATTTGGAACTTGCCGCCTGGAACGACGGTTGGCGGGAAATTGAATTGGAGACGCACACGGGATGGGCCGCGGCCGTCGCGTTCTATCAATCCATCGGGTACGCGCCGGTGCGCGACCGCTCGCCACGTTGAGGCTTGAGGATTTTCACGCGATTGCTTTCCAAGCGGATGCGGCCGTCCGCGAGTAGCTTGAGCACTTGAGGATAGGCTTCTTTCTCGATTTCGAAGACGCGTTTGCCGAGCGTATCGGCGGTGTCGTCGTCGAAGACTGGGACCGGCTGTTGCCAGATGATTGGCCCATGATCGTATTCGTTGTCGACAAAATGGACTGTGCAACCGGTAACTTTGACGCCGGCGTCGAGCACCGCGTGGTGGACGTGATCACCATACATGCCGTGGCCGCAGAACGACGGGATGAGCGATGGATGAATGTTGAGCACGCGGCCGGCGAAGTCGGGCGGCAACGGGGCGAGGATCATGAAGCCAGCCATCGCAACGTAATCGACGCCGGCGTCACGGCATTCGGCGAAGATCTTTTCGCCGAATGCTTCGGAGCCGGTGCCACCGCGCGGGAAAGCGCTGCGCGGAATGACTTGGGTGGGGATGCCAGCCGCTTCGGCGAATTTTAATCCGCCGGCGGTTGGTACGTTGGAAATCACCAAGCGGATGTCGATCGGCAGGTTTCCTTCCGAGGCAAGATCGATGAAGTTCTTGAGCGTGCGGCCGGAGCCGGAAATGAGGACGGCGAGTTTGAGTTTTTGATCGGGCATCGGCAGATAGGATTTACCACGGAGACACAAAGGACACGGGGAAGAAGAGTTTTTATCCGCAGATGGGCGCAGATTAACGCAGATGAAAAACAGAAATGGAGTTGGCTTGGTTTATGACTTTATCTGTGCTCATCTGCATGTATCTGGGGCTTCTCTTTTGCTTTTTCTGTGAACTCTGTGTCTCTGTGGTTGTTTTGAAAGTGTTAAAGTTATCGTTGAAGCGTTCCTTAGCGCACGACGCGAACGAATAGTTGCAGAGCCGCTTCGCCGACTTTCGCATCGATGCCATTCACGCCGGGCAACGGTTCAAGAGCAAGCTGCGTTGCCAATGTTTCTGTCGTGATGTATTCGCGGAAGCTTTCGATGGCTTGTTGCAGATCGACAGACTCGGTAACGATGCCAACTTCGATCCGGTCGGTGTACTCGCAGCCCGTGTCTTTGCGGCGGTCCTGAATGGCACGTACCAGATCGCGGGAGAGGCCCTCGGCGATTAGCTCCGGAGTTAGCTCGGTAGAGAGAACTACGACGACGCCTTGGTCGTTGGCCGAGGTCCAACCGGGGCGCGGCTTGATACGGACTTCGACTTCTTCGCGGGTGAGCGCGATGGCCTGACCATCGATTGTGAGATCGATTTGGCCGTTGTCGCGGATGTTTTCCAGCAGTTGAGCACCGGTTTGCTGGCCGAGCCATTGCTTTACCTTGGGAAGCAGCTTGCCGAGCTTTGGGCCGAGGAGTTTGAAGTTGGGGACGACTTCGTGTTCGACGTAGAGCGACGGGTCGTCGCAGAATTCGAGCTTCTTTACATTGAGCTCTTCTTCGATGACGGTGGCGTGTTCTTCGAGCCAGGCCTGGTGGGTCGTGTCGGCCAGGATGACTTCGACTTTGGCCAGTGGTTGACGGACTTTCAGGCTGGCGGCGCTGCGGGCGTTGCGGCCAAGTGAGGAGATGAGTCGCACGAGGTTCATGCGGGCGGAGAGGGCTTCGTCGATGGCGGCTGTCTCGCCAGTGGGGAAGTTGGTGAGGTGGACGCTTTCGGGTGGGGATTCGGCGTTGCCGCCGACGCTAAGGATGTTGGGATTTTTCCAAAATACGCTCGTGATGTTTTGCCAGAGTGTTTCGGCTAGGAACGGAACGAACGGCGCGACGAGCTTCGCCGTCGTGACGAGTGCTTCGTAGAGCGTCCAATAGGCATCGAGTTTGTTTTGATCGCGCTTGTCGGCAGCCCAGAAGCGGTCGCGGCTGCGGCGGACGTACCAGTTCGAGAGGGCGTCGACGAAGGCGGTGATGTGCTGGCAGGCGGTGTAGTTGTCGTAGGCGTCCATCCGCTCGACGACAGCGGCGCAGGTACGATTGAGTTCGCTGAGAATCCAGCGGTCGAGTTCGTTGCGGTTGGCGATAGGGCGGTAGGACGGAGCGGCGGAGAAGGAGTGAGGAGTGAGGAGAGAGGAGCGAGAGGATGAGTCTTGTTGGTTCTTCGGCTCGTGTAACGCTTGGACTGGTCGCTTAAGCGACCAGTCCGGAGTGGGTGTAAGCTCCGCGGCG